>NZ_LFKW01000134.1:81922-92559 GCF_001040865.1 Cellulomonas sp. A375-1
CGGTGCGAGCGCTGCGTCTCGACCGGGCGCCTGGCCGCACTGCCGGTGACCCCGTCCGGGCGCGCGCTCTCGTCGTGCGTGCCGAGAGCCACCGGGACGAGCTCGTCGGTCACGGGGACGATCGCCGCCGCGGACTCCGCGAGCTCCTCCTCGAGCCGCTGCTCGACGCCCGAGCGACGGCCGAGCGGGACCTCCTTGAGGAACAGCACCGCGACGAGCGCGATGAGCGCGATCGGCGTCGCGACCAGGAACAGGTCCGCGATCGCGTCACCGAACGACTGCTCGACGACCGTGCGCACCGGCGCGGGCAGCGTCGCGACGTCGGGCAGCGCACCGTCGCCGCCGACACCCGCCGGGTCGATGCCGAGCGTGGCCAGGCCGCGCACGATGTACTCGGTCGACTTGTTCGACAGGACCGCACCCAGGGCCGACACGCCGATCGCGCCACCGAGCGTGCGGAAGAACGCGACGGTCGCCGTGCCCGAGCCGATCTCCGAGACGTGCAGGGTGTTCTGCACCGCGAGGACCAGGTTCTGCATGAGCATCCCGACGCCCGCGCCCAGGATCACCATGTAGGCGCTCACGAGCACGAAGCTCGTGTCGTAGTGGATCGTCGCCATGAGGCCGATCCCGCCGGTCAGGAGCACGGCGCCCCAGATCATGAACGCCTTGTACTTGCCGGTGCGCGAGATGATCGCGCCCGAGATCGTGGACGACAGCAGCACGCCGGCGATCATCGGGATCGTCATGAGACCCGACTCGGTGGGCGTCTTGCCGCGCGCGAGCTGCATGTACTGGCTGAGGAACACCGACGTGCCGAACATCGCGATGCCGACGGCGACGCTGGCCACGACGGACAGCACGAGCGTGCGGTTGCGGAACAGCCCCAGCGGGATGATCGGCTCGTCGACGCGCGACTCGACCCACAGCGCCGCGGCGAGCGTGACGACCGAGGCGCCGAGCATCGCGAAGGTCTGCCACGACGCCCAGGCGAACTTGTCGCCCGCGAACGTGACCCACAGCAGGAGCAGCGCGATGCCGACGGACAGGAGCGCGGCGCCCCAGTAGTCGATCTTGACCACGCGGCGCGGCAGCGGGGGCAGGTGCAGCGTGCGCTGCAGGACGACGATCGCGAACACCGCGAACGGCAGGCCGACGAAGAAGTTCGCGCGCCACGTCAGCGAGGAGTCGGTGATCACGCCGCCGAGCAGCGGGCCGCCGACCATGCTGATGCCCATCACGGCGCCCATGAGACCCATGTAGCGACCTCGCTCGCGCGGGCTGATGATGTCCGCGATCAGCACGGTGCCCAGCGCCGTCAGGCCGCCGGCGCCGATGCCCTGCAGCGCGCGCATCCCGATGAGCATCTCGGTGTTGTGCGCGAGGCCCGCGAGCGCCGACGAGACGACGGTGATGCCCAGCGCGAGCTGGATGAGGAGCTTGCGGTTCACGAGGTCGGCGAGCTTGCCCCAGATCGGGGTGGAGATCGTCGTGGTGAGCAGCGTGGCGGTCACGACCCACGTGAACGCGGACTGCTTGCCGCCGAGGTCGGTGATGATCCGCGGCAGCGAGGAGGAGACGACGCTCGTCGCGAGCATCGAGACGAACATCCCCAGGAGGATGCCGGAGAGCGCCTCGAGCACCTGGCGGTGCGTCATCCGGGGCGGGTGCGACTCGGTCGCCTCGGGGGCGGCGGCTCCGGGCGCGATGGTCGGCGCGGTGGTGGGTTCGGTGGGCACGGTGTTTCCTTGCTTCTTCTTGTCGGGTGCCCGGCGGCGTCGGCGGGTGCTGGTCTCTCAGGTGCTGGTCTGTCAGGTGCTGGTCGGTGGTGGGTCGTGCGGGTCGGTCGAGGGTCAGGCGGGGGCGCGCTCGTGCGCGGCGGGGGTGGCGCGGTCGAAGGTCGTCGTGAGCCGTCTGATCGTGTCGACGGCCGCCGTGACGTCCTGCGGGGACCAGTCGGCGAACAGGCCGACCGTGCTGCGCAGCAGCGCCGCCTCGATCACGTCGGCACGCTCCAGCCCTGCGGGGGTCAGGCGCAGGGACCGGGCCCGCCGGTCGTCGGAGTCGACCGTGCGCTCGACCAGGCCCTCGTCCACGAGCTGGCTGACCTGCCTGCTCGCGACCGAGATGTCGACGCGCAGCGCGTGCGCCACGTCGCCGACCTGGGTGGCGCTGCCCGCGCGCGTGCGCGTGGCCAGCAGCCGGATGAGCGTCGCGGTGGACCTGCTGCACTCCACGTCGCGCCAGAGGTGCGAGCCGGCCTCCCGCAGGGTGCGCCAGAGCTCCTCGACCGCACGGAGCATGTGGAGCTCGGGGATCGGTGCTGCGGGCATGTGGCGGGCGTCCTCACGTGTGGTTGCTGCAAGCAAACGTACGTCCGATGCGTGCAGCATGCAAGTGATTCGCCTGTCTGCCCGGTCACACCTCGCCGCGACCCTCGGTGGGCATGGCGAAGGGGTCGCGCCGAAGGGGGTCGCCGGCGAGGTCAGGCGGCTGCGCCGCGCGTGCGCCGCTCGACCTTGAGCCCTTCCATGTCCTCGAGCTCGACGCCCTTGGTCTCCGGGACCTTCCACAGCGTGAAGAAGAACGACAGCGCCGCGAAGATCGCGTACATCAGGTAGGGCACCGACGCGCCGAACGCCCCCAGGAGCGGCGGGAACGAGATCGTGATGAGGAAGTTCGCGATCCACTGCGCGGCGGCCGCCAGCCCCAGCGCCGCGGCGCGGATGCGGTTCGGGAACATCTCGCCGAGCAGCACCCACACGAGCGGGCCCCACGTCGCCCCGAAGAACACGACGAACGCGTTCGCCGCGATCAGCGCGACCGTGCCCCAGCTCCCGGGCAGCTGCGTGAGGACCTCACCCGCGTTCTCGGGGTCGGGGATCTCGTAGGACTGCGTGAACGCGAGCGCCATGAGCCCCAGGCACAGCGCCATCCCGGCCGAGCCGATCAGCAGCAGCGGACGGCGGCCGACCTTGTCGACGAGCGCGATCGCGATGAACGTGACGACGACGTTGGTGATCGACGTGATCGTCGAGATCGTGAACGAGTCGCTCTCGTCGAACCCGACCGCCTGCCACAGCGTGTTCGAGTAGTAGAAGATCACGTTGATCCCGACGAACTGCTGGAACACCGACAGCAGGATCCCGACCCAGACCAGCGGCAGCAGGCCGAACCGCGGCCCTCGCAGGCTCGCCTTGGGCGCCGACTCGTCCGCCTTGATCGTCTGCTGGATCTCGCCCAGGCGGTTCTCGGCCTCCTCGCGCGTGCCGAGCACGTCGGTCAGCACGGACAGCGCCTCGTCCTGCTTGCCCTGGGCCACCAGGTAGCGCGGTGACTCGGGGATCATCAGCGCGAGCACGCCGTACACGGTCGCGGGGACCACCGCGACGATGAACATCCAGCGCCAAGCCTCGAGGCCGAGCCACAGCTCACCCGAGGCGTCGGCGCCCTCGCCGGGCGTCGCCAGCGCCAGCATCTGGTCCGAGAGCAGAGCGGCGAAGATGCCGATGACGATCGCCAGCTGCTGCAGCGAGCCCAGCCGCCCGCGGATCGTGGCGGGTGCGATCTCGGCGATGTAGGCCGGCGCGATGACCGACGCGATGCCGATGCCGATGCCGGCCATCGCACGCCACAGGATCAGGTCCCACACGCCGAACGCGATGCCGGACAGGATCGACGACACGAAGAACAGCACCGCGCCCAGGAACATGACGCGCGTGCGGCCCCACCGGTCCGCGAGCCGTCCGCCGAGCCACGCGCCCAGAGCGCAGCCGAGCAGCGCCACGGCGACGGCGAACCCCGAGAGGGCGTCGCCCAGGGCGAACTCGTCGGTGAACGCCTTGACCGCGCCGTTGATGACGGAGGAGTCGAAGCCGAACAGGAAGCCGCCGACCGCCGCCGCGATCGCCAGGCCCACCGCCTTGCCGTGGTGCGGGCTGCGCAGGCCCCCGGCGCCCGACGCGCCGCCTGCGCGTGCGGGGCTCGCGCCGACCGGCTCGTCCGACCCCGTGGACCCCGTTCCTGTGGACATGATGCGTGCCCCTCTCCCCTGACGGCCCTCGTCGAATCAGCCCTGCCGACCCGCCCCGTCGGCGCGGGGGCGATGCCCTGACTCACACACTGGACCGCGACGTGCGACGCTGCACCTCGAGAGATGGCCGGGGCACCCGATCCGGACGTGCCGCCGACGCCCGACGAGGAGGAGGTGAGGCGTGGCTGACGAACCGCGCCGCCCGCGCCGACCCGCGATGATGGACCCGCAGGAGGCCGACGAGCTCCCGGGCGCGATCGACCCCGCGCTGCGCTCCGAGATCGCCCACACCACCGCCGCGGCGCTCGTGCACCAGGGGCGCGCCACGGCCGACCCGGACGTCGTCGCGAGGCTCGTCGCGCTCGTCGAGACCGAGGGCCTCGACGTCGTGGCCGCCCTGTGGTCCGACAGCGCGCCCACGACGCTGCCGGGCGCGCTGTGGCGCCTGTACGTGCTGCGCGAGTGGGTGCGCCGCGACCCCGCGACCGTCGCGGACCGGTACCGCCAGGGCACCGCCGCGGTGCCCGTGCACGACGTCGTCGCGGGCGTCGCCGACGCCCCCGGACCCGCCGACGTGCGCGCCGTCGCCGATGCGGTGCTCTCGGGCGTCTACACGGGCGACCTCGACGTCGCGCTCGAGCGTGCGGGCGCGTTCTGCCGCGTGCTCGCCGCGGGTGCGGCGTTCGACGCCGACCGGCTCGACGACGTCGACCCGACCGGCGCGACGCGCATGACGCTCGGCGCCTCCGCGTTGCTGCGCACGGCCGAGGAGCTCGAGGACGCCGCGCGCCTGTGGCGCGCCGGCCGACTCGACTGACGGGGCCGAGGCCCGGGCGTCAGGCGTCGGGCGCGAGGCCCCCGGGTGTCAGGCGCCGAGGATCGGGCGCAGCACCAGGGTGAAGAGCGCCGCGACGAGCGCCGCCGCCGGGATCGTCAGGACCCACGCGATGGCGATGTTCTTGGCGACGCCCCAGCGCACGGCCGACAGCCGCTTGGTCGCGCCGACGCCCATGATCGCCGACGTGATGGTGTGCGTGGTCGAGACCGGCGCGTGCAGCGCGAAGGCGTTGACGTAGAGCACCACGGCCGAGACGGACTCGGCGACGAGGCCGCGCGCCGGGTCGAGCTCGATGATCTTGCGGCCGAGCGTGCGCATGATCCGCCAGCCACCCGCGTACGTGCCCGCGGAGATCGCACCGGCCGCGGCGAGCTTGACCCACAGGGGGATCTCACCGGGCGTGGCCCAGCCGACGGCCGCGAGCGCCATGACGATGACACCCATCGTCTTCTGCGCGTCCTGCAGACCGTGGCCGAGCGCCATCGCGGCCGCGGAGACCGTCTGCGAGAGGCGGAAGCGGCGCATGGCCCGCGTGGGGTTCGCGTTCCGCACGGCCCACAGCAGCAGCACCATGATGACGAACGCGAGACCGAAGCCGACGAGCGGCGAGAAGATCATCGGCAGGACGACCTTGTCGACGATCGCGGAGCCGTAGACCCCCAGACCGCCCGCGAGGCCCGCGCCGACGAGACCGCCGATGAGCGCGTGCGTCGACGACGACGGCAGGCCGAACCACCAGGTGATGAGGTTCCAGGTGATCGCGCCGATGAGCGCGCACAGGACGACGACGAGCTGGGAGTGCGGTGCGGCGTCCTGGAAGTCGACGATCGACTTCGCGATCGTCTCGGCGACCTCGGTGCCCAGCAGCGCACCCGCGAAGTTCATGACCGCGGCCATGATCAGCGCGATCCGGGGCGTCAGCGCACGGGTCGAGACGGACGTCGCGATGGCGTTCGCGGCGTCGTGGAACCCGTTGGTGTAGTCGAAGCCGAGCGCGAGCGCGACGACGAGGATGACGAGCGCGACCTCCACGGAGCTCAGGACTCCTTGACGGCGATCGTCTCGACCGCGTTGGCGACCTTCTCGAACGCGTCAGCCGCGTCCTCGAGCGCCTCGACGATCTCCTTGAACTTCATGAGCAGGATCGGGTCGGCGATCTCGTCGAACATCTGCGCGAGGAGCTTGCGGAACGTCTTGTCCGCCTGGTTCTCGAGGCGGTTGACCTCGACCCAGTACTCCGAGAGCGAGTCCATCGAGCGCAGCCGCGGCATGGCCTCGGCGGTCAGCTCGGCGCACCGCTGCAGGACCTGGACCTGGTCGGCGACGCGCGCCGGCAGCTCGCCGACCTTGTACAGGACCATGAGGTCGGCGGCCTCGTCCATGTAGTCCATGCAGTCGTCGAGCGCCGAGGCGAGCATGTAGATGTCGTCGCGGTCGAACGGCGTCACGAACGTCTGGTTGAGCCGACGCATGATCTGGTGCGTCGCCTCGTCCGCGAGGTGCTCGGCCTCGGAGATCCGCTTGTTGATCTCCTTACGGGCCGCAGGCGTGGCGCCGAGCATCTCGCTCAGCAGGTTCGCTCCCGTGACCAGGTGCTGCGCGGACGCAGCGAACAGGTCGAAGAACGTGGTGTCGCGCGGTGTCAGGCGCAGGCGCACTTCAGGCTCCGGAGGAGGGGAGGTAGGTCGGGCTCAGGCTAGTTCCCGGACGACGATTCCTGAAACGGGGTGCGTCGACCGCATGGACACATGGTGACAGGCTCACCGGATGTCCGTGGGCACTCTCCTGACTGACCGGGGGGACTGACGGGAGCGCGACGCCGGACCGGGAGCGCCTCTCGGCGCACGGCCGCTCGAAGCGGCTGAAGATGGAGCCCGGGGCTACCGCGGCCCGACGTCGCTCGATCATCGTAAGGCCCGCCGCGGCCCACCAGGGCGGGGTGGACGTCCCGGGGTGCGGCACGTCACAGCCGGTCGTCGGTCACATCCAGGAGCGGTGCGTCTCGACCGCGACCACGCGCGGCCCCGACGCGCGCTGCGCGACGTGCGCGACGAGCACCTGCCCGGGGTGCAGGTAGGGCTCGTCGGCCGGCAGCGCCTCGCGCACCGAGCGCCGGGCGTGGGCGGCCAGCGCCTGCATGACGGTCGGCAGGACGGGGCGGTGCGTGCACAGCAGCGAGTCGCCCGGCCACTGGAGCAGCTCGCCGACGAGGGCGGCGACGTCCTGCGGCGCGTGCGCGTGCCCGTGCTCGGACAGGGCCGCGACGTTCTCGATGGGCACCTGCGCGCCCGACGCGTAAGGCTGCGCGGTCTCGACGCAGCGCCGCCACGGGCTGGTCACCACCCGCACCGCGCCGAACGCGGAGACCACCGGCACGAGCTGCGCCGCCTGCCGACGGCCGACCGGCGTGAGCGGACGTGACTCCTCGCCGTCGGGCCACGTGCTGCGGCGCTTGGCCGTGCCGTGGCGCGCGACGATCACGGCGCGCGTGTCGAGGCGGCCCTTGGCGTGCGCGGCGACCAGCGCGACGAGCGGCGCGCGGTCGCCGGGTCGCGTCAGGCGCGCCGCGGCGGCCTCGACGTCGTACCAGCGCACCTGGTCGATCTCGTCGCGCGACGCCCGCGGCACGGGCGGCCGTGCGCGCAGGGCCGCCGCGTCGTCGCGCCCCGCGACCTGCGCGGCCCAGTAGTGCACGCGCTTGAGGCGACCGTCGGACAGCGTGTACTCGAGCGGGGGCAGCGGGACGCCGAGCACGACGTCGTGCCCGGTCTCCTCGGCGACCTCGCGCCACGCGGCGGCCACGACGGTCTCGTCGGGGTCGAGCTTGCCCTTGGGCCACGACCAGTCGCGGTAGCGCGGCCGGTGCACCAGGGCCACCTGCAGGCGCCCGGTGCGCACGCGCCAGACCAGCGCACCGGCCGCCTCGACGACGGTCGTGCTGGGCGTCGAGCTCACAGGCCCGAGCCCGGCCGCCGCCGCTGGCGCGTGATGAGAGCGGACTGCTGGTCGAGCAGCGGCGTGCCGTCCTGCGCGCGCGAGTGCCGCTGCCACGAGCCGTCGGGCTCCAGGTGCCACGACGACGTGGTGGGCGCGACGGACTCGTCGATCAGGTCGACGATCTCCGCGACCTGGTCCGGGTCGGCCACCCGCACGAGCGCCTCGACGCGCCGGTCGAGGTTGCGGTGCATGAGGTCAGCCGAGCCGATGAACACCTCGGGCCCCTCGAAGCCGTCCTCGGGAGCCGGCTGGGCGTGCGCGAACGCGAACACGCGCGAGTGCTCGAGGAAGCGGCCCAGGATCGAGCGCACGCGGATGGTCTCGCTCAGGCCGGGGACGCCGGGACGCAGCGCGCAGATCCCGCGCACGACGAGGTCGACGGGCACGCCCGCCTGGCTCGCGCGGTACAGCGCGTCGATCGTCGCCTCGTCGACCATCGAGTTGACCTTGATCTTGATCCACGCGGGCTGCCCGGCCAGCGCGGCCTCCGCCTCGCGGTCGATCCGCTCCACGAGCCCGGTGCGCACCGAGCGGGGCGCGACGAGCAGCCGGTGGAAGCGGCTCTTGGGGGCGTAGCCCGAGAGCTGGTTGAACAGCCGCGTGAGGTCCTGCCCGACGTCCGGGTCGCTCGTGAGCAGCCCCAGGTCGGTGTAGAGCCGCGCGGTCTTCGGGTGGTAGTTGCCGGTGCCGACGTGGCTGTAGCGCCGCAACCCGTCGGCCTCCTGACGCACCACCAGGCTGAGCTTGCAGTGCGTCTTGAGCCCGACGATCCCGTACACGACGTGCACGCCCGCCTGCTCGAGCTTGCGCGCCCACGAGATGTTGTTCTGCTCGTCGAACCGGGCCTTGATCTCCACGAGGGCCAGGACCTGCTTGCCGGCCTCGGCCGCGTCGATCAGGGCGTCGACGATCGGTGAGTCGCCCGACGTGCGGTACAGCGTCTGCTTGATCGCCAGCACGTTCGGGTCCGCCGCGGCCTGCTCGAGGAACGTCTGCACGCTCGTCGAGAACGAGTCGTACGGGTGGTGCAGCAGGATGTCGCGCTCGCGGATCTTGGCGAACATCTCCGTGGGCGTGGCCGACTCGACCTCGGCGAGCTGGCGGTGCGTCGTCGGCACGAACCGCGGGAACTGCAGCGAGCTGCGGTCCAGGTCGGCGATGACGTTGAGCCCCGTGTGGTCGAGCGGCGCGGGCAGCTCGTAGACCTCGTCCTCCGCCATGCCGAGCTCGCGCACGAGCAGCGTGCGGATGCGGGGGCTGATGCCCTCGGCGATCTCGAGGCGGACCGGCGGGCCGAACCGCCGGCGCAGCAGCTCCTTCTCCATCGCCTTGAGGAGGTTCTCGGCGTCGTCCTCCTCGACCTCGACGTCCTCGTTGCGCGTCACCCGGAACGTGTGGTGCTCGCGCACCTCCATGCCGGGGAAGAGGTGGTCGAGGTGCTCGGAGATCACGTCCTCGACGGGCACGAAGCTCGTCGGGCCCTTCTCGACCGACGCCGTCTGCTCGTCGGGCGCGCTGGGCCGGCCCGAGGCGTCGACCGCGATGAACCGCGGCAGGAGCGGCGGGACCTTCACGCGCGCGAAGTGCTCCTTGCCGGTCACCGGGTTCACGACGACGACCGCGAGGTTGAGCGAGAGCCCCGAGATGTACGGGAACGGGTGCGCCGGGTCCACCGCGAGCGGCGTGAGCACCGGGAAGATCTGCCGCTTGAAGAACTTGCGCAGGCGGTCCTGCTCCGACTCGCCCAGGTCCTGCCAGCGCACGAGCGTGATGCCCTCGCTCGCGAGCGCGGGCTGCACGTGGTCGACGAACACGCGCGCGTGCCGGTCCATGAGCTCGTGCGCCTTCTCGCTGATCGCCTCGAGCACCTGTCGCGGGCTCAGCCCGGACGCCGCGGTCACCGCGATGCCCGTGGCGATCCGCCGCTTGAGGCCCGCGACGCGCACCATGAAGAACTCGTCCAGGTTCGAGGCGAAGATCGCGAGGTACCGCACGCGTTCGAGCAGCGGCAGGTCGACGTCCTCCGCGAGCTCCAGGACCCGCTGGTTGAACGCGAGCCACGACAGCTCGCGGTCGAGGAAGCGGTCGTGCGGCAGGGGCTCGAGCTCCACGCTCGGCACGGCGGCGTCGGCGCGCGCGAGGTGCTCGGCGATGCGGTCCTCGAGCTCGGAGTCGAGGGCGGTCGCGTCCGTCATGGGGCCATGGTGGCACCACTGGGTGAACGAGGCGTGTCGTCCCCGAACATCACGTCCACCCCGCTGCGCACGAACCCCGCACGGCGGTACGTCCTGATGGCGACCTCGTTCGCCGCCTCGGTGTAGAGGATCGCCGAGCGCAGCCCGGTGACCGTCAGGTGCGTCAGCCCGAGGTCGGTCAGCGCGCCGCCCAGCCCGAGCCCCTGGGCGTCCGGGTCGACGCCGACGACGTAGATCTCCCCGACCGGCTCGTCGCCGTGCTCACCCGCCGGGTGGACCTTGGTCCACACCGAGCCGAGCAGGACGCCGTCGCGCTCGGCGAGCAGGAAGCCGGCCGGGTCGAACCACGGCTCGGCCTCGCGCGCCCGCAGGTCCGCGCTCGTCATGCGGCCTTGCTCGGGGTGGTGGGCGAACGCGCGCGAGTTGACCCGGCGCCACGCCTCCTCGTCCTGTCCCGGCACGAACGCGCGCACCGTGACCCCGGGCGGCAGCGGCCGGTCCGGCGCCGTGGGCCGCCGCGCGAGGTCGAGGCGCATCTGCCACAGCTCGCGCACGACCGCCATGCCCGCCGAGC
>NZ_LFKW01000135.1:0-3090 GCF_001040865.1 Cellulomonas sp. A375-1
GCTCGTGGGGTGCGCCGGGCTCGGGCGGCGCGCCGGTCCCGTCGCGCTCCTCGGTCACCTCACGGCGCGCGAGCCACACGAAGCCGACGAAGCCGCCCAGCGCGAACACCCACCACTGGAACGCGTACGACAGGTGCGAGCCCGGGTCGAGGTCGGGCGCGGGCAGCGCACCGAGGGACGTCGTCGCGGCCGGGTCCTCGCTCACGAGCTGGCCGTACGCGCGGACGAACGGCGTCGCGTCCTCGACGCCGGCGGCGGCGAGCACCTGCTCGGGCGCCAGGGCCTGCACCGAGCCGGCGGGCGCCCCGCGTGTCGACGGGCTCTCGGCCGGGCGCAGCCGCACGACGACGCGGACGTCGCCCGCGGGGGGCTCCGGGACGTCGACGGCCGCGCTCGCGTCGGCGCCGGTCGGCACCCAGCCGCGGTCGACGACGAGCACGTCGCCGGTCGACGCGACCTCGAACGGCACGAGCACGTGGTAGGCCGGTGCGCCGTCGACGGGACGGTTGCGCAGCAGCACGGTCGCTCCGGGCAGGTACCGGCCGTCGGTCACGACCTGACGCCACTCGTCGGGCCCGGCGAGCGCGGCGGCCGGCTCCGGGACGACCTCGGCCAGCGGGACGGGCGTCGCGTCGTAGTTGCGCTCGACCGTGGCGATCTGGGCGTCGCGCCACTCGTGGCGGTGCCACTGCCAGCGCCCCAGGAACGTGCACACGATCGCGAGGACGACGCCGACGAGCACCAGGCCGACGGCGCGCCGCCGGGCAGGCGTCACGTCCCGTCCGCCGCGACGAGCTCCGTCACGGGGACGGTGTCCTTGAGGAAGCCGCGCACGTCGAGGAACTGCGTGAGGTGCTCGCGGTGGTCGTCGCACGCGAGCCACACCTTGCGCCGGTCGGACGTGTGCAGCTTGGGGTTGTTCCACAGCAGGCCCCAGGTCGCGTCCCGGCGGCAGCCGCGCGCGCTGCAGATCGGGTCGTCCACCGGGTCGGGCACGGGCAGGGTCACGGCTGGCCTCCGTCGCCGGCAGGGGGGTGGTTCTCGAGCTGGGAGTGCGTGGTGCCGGGGCCGATCTCGCGCGGGTCGACGAACGGCTCCATCTCGTCGCGTCGCTCGCGTCCCGCGTTGGCGAAGATCACCGCCACGTAGGGGAGCACGACCGCGGCGGCGATGAGGATCAGCGACCCCCACATCGGGACGTGCGACCACGTGACGATCGCCGCGAGGAAGCACACGAGGCGGACGCCCATCTGCACGAGGTAGCGCCGCTGGCGCCGCGCGACGTCCTGCGCGAGCGGCTCGGGCGCAGCGGTGATGCTGTGCACCTCGGGCTCGTGACGTCGTGTCCTCACCCCCCGATCGTACGTTCCCGCCACCGGGTGAACGGCGGCCGCCCGGGTTGTGGGCCTCCCACAACCGAGGCCCGACAACCTGTGCCGTGCCGGTGCCCCGACGAGCGCGCCGGCTCGGATAGCGTCGTGTCTCGTGCCTGAGACTTCCGACAACTCCAGCGTCCAGCCGCGCGTCGTCCTCGTGACCGGCGCGAACCGCGGCATCGGGCGAGCGATCGCCGAGCGGTTCGTCGCCGCGGGGGACAGGGTCGCGACGATCTACCGCTCCGGCGAGCTTCCCGAGGGCGTCTTCGGCGTCGTCGGCGACATGCGTCACACGGCCTCGGTCGACGCCGCGTTCACCGCCGTCGAGGCCGAGCTCGGCCCGGTCGAGGTGCTCGTCGCGAACGCGGGCGTGACCCGCGACCAGCTCCTCATGCGGATGACCGACGAGGAGTTCGACGAGGTGCTCGACGTCAACCTCAAGGGCGCCTTCCGCTGCGCCCGGCGGGCCGCCAAGGGCATGATCCGGCTGCGTCGTGGGCGCATCGTGCTCATCTCGTCGGTCGTCGGGCTGTACGGCGGTGCCGGGCAGGTCAACTACGCGGCGTCGAAGTCGGCGCTCGTGGGCGTGGCCCGCTCGATCACGCGTGAGCTCGGCGGTCGCGGCATCACCGCGAACGTCGTCGCGCCCGGGTTCATCGACACCGACATGACGCGCGCGCTCCCCGACGCCACGCAGGCGTCCTACAAGGCCGCGATCCCCGCAGGGCGCTTCGCGCAGCCCGACGAGGTCGCCGCCGCCGTCGAGTTCCTCGCCTCGCCCGCCGCCGCGTACATCAGCGGCGCCGTGCTGCCGGTCGACGGCGGCCTCGGCATGGGCCACTGACCCTCCAGAACCCTCCAGGAAGAGAGACCACCATGGGCCTGCTCACCGGCAAGAAGCTCCTCGTCACCGGCGTCCTCACGGACGGCTCGATCGCGTTCCACGTCGCGCGCCTCGCGCAGGAGGAGGGCGCCCAGGTCGTGCTCACCTCGTTCGGGCGTCAGTTCCGCCTCACGCAGGTGATCGCCCGCCGGCTGCCCGTCGAGGCGCCGGTCATCCAGCTCGACGTCACCGACGCCGACGACCTCGCCGCGCTGGCCGACCGCGTGCGTGAGGCGGGCTTCGACTCGCTCGACGGCGTGGTGCACTCGATCGGGTTCGCACCGCAGTCCGTGATGGGCGGCAACTTCCTCGCGGGCGAGTGGGCCGACGTGGCCACCGCGCTCGAGGTCTCCGCGTACTCGCTCAAGTCGCTCGCCGTGGCGGCGCAGCCGCTGCTCACCGGCGGCGGCTCGATCGTCGGCCTGACGTTCGACGCGAAGTTCGCCTGGCCCGTGTACGACTGGATGGGCGTGGCCAAGGCCGCGTTCGAGTCGACGTCGCGCTACCTGGCCCGCGACCTCGGCCCGTCGGGCGTGCGCGTCAACCTGGTCTCCGCCGGCCCGATCCGTACCACGGCCGCCAAGTCCATCCCGGGCTTCGAGGCGATGGAGGCCAACTGGAGCACGCGGGCGCCGCTCGGCTGGGACGTCACCGACCCCGAGCCCACGGCGCGCGCCGTCGCGGCCCTGCTCTCCGACTGGTTCCCGGCGACCACGGGCGAGATCGTGCACGTCGACGGCGGCGTGCACGCGATGGGTCAGTAACGCCAGGAACAGGACCTTCGGACGATTCAGGTCGGGCTGCCACCTGCCGATGGGCAGGGGAGGCAGC
>NZ_LFKW01000135.1:3176-7585 GCF_001040865.1 Cellulomonas sp. A375-1
GCGGCAGAGCTCATCGAGAAGGCAGCGCGGGCGCTGTTCGAGCGACGGGCCGAGCACACCGGTCTGCGGTTCGACGCCCTGCCGATCTGGGCGGTGTGGGTCCGGGAGAGCTATCTCGCCGACGCGCGTGCGGCGCTCGAGGCCGCGGGCGTGATCCCTGCGCCGGCCACGCCGCAGCGCAGCGCCGGCGACCGGTACCAGCGGCTCGCCGACGCGGCGCTGCGCACGGCACCCGTGGCCGCGAACGGCCGCGCGGTCGACCGGGTGCCGTCGCCGCGGACCCAGGAGCTCGAGGCGCTGCTGCTGCCGCCCGGTGACGTCGCGGCGCTGGGCCACAACGCCGTGGCGCGCTCGCTCGACTGGAAGCCCGTCGAGCTCGAGTGGAACCCGCCCGCGTCCGCCCGCTGACCGATCGACCTGCTCGCCTTGCGCCGCCCGGCGATCGTCGGGGCGCTGGCGCCTTGGTCCGTCGGCCAGCACAGTGGCACGCTGGGCCCGTGACGACGACCCGACGCCTCGTGCTGCTGCGGCACGCCAAGGCCGAGCACCCCGCCGGGCTGCCTGACCACTCCCGACCGCTCGCGCTCGCCGGCCGACGGCAGGCGCCGCTGGTCGGGGCAGCGATGACCGAGGCCGGCATCGCTCCTGATCTCGTGTGGTGCTCCTCGAGCGTCCGGACACGTCAGACGTGGGAGCTGGTGCGCGGGTCACTCGGCGCGCAGCCCGAGGTCGAGTATCTCGACGAGGTCTACGACGCGGGCGTGCAGTCGTTGCTCGCGCTGCTCGCGACCGCCCCGGAGGACGCCCGCACGCTCGTCGTCGTGGGGCACGAGCCGACCATGTCCCACGCGGCGGCGACGCTCGCGGGGCCCGAGTCCGACCCCGCTGCCGTGGCTCGCGTGCAGGTGGGTGTGCCGACGGCGTCCTGGTCGTGGCTCGAGCTGGACGGTTCCTGGTCCGCGGTCGAGCCGCGCGTCGCGCGCCTGGTGCGGCTGGTCACCCCGGGCTGAGCGGGCCAGGCGCAGGGGCTCGGCCCCGGGGATCGGCGCGCGGGTCAGCGCAGGAACGGGGCGAGCGCGAGCGCGGCGTCGAGGCGGTCGGTGATGGTCGCGTCGGCCTGTGCCGCCACGACGGGCTTGGCGTTGAACGCGATGCCGAAGCCAGCGGTCGCGAGCATGTCGAGGTCGTTCGCGCCGTCGCCGATGGCCACCGTCGCCGCCAGGTCGGCCCCCACCGTGGCCGCGTAGTCGCGCAGCGCCACCGCCTTGGCCGCACGGTCGATCACGGGTCCGGTGACGCGTCCCGTGAGCCGGCCGTCGGCGACCTCGAGCGCGTTGGCGCGGTAGAGCGTGATACCGAGCGAGGCGGCCAGCGGGGCGACGAGCTCGACGAAGCCCCCTGAGACGAGGCCCACGTACCAGCCGCGCGACTGCACCTCTCCGACGAGCTCGCGCGCACCGGCGGACAGCTCCATCCGCTCCCGGACGGCGTCGAACACCGCGACGTCGAGGCCCGCGAGGGTCGCGACGCGCTCGTGCAGCGAGGTCGCGAACTCGATCTCGCCGCGCATCGCGCGCTCGGTGATCTCGGCGACGAGGTCGAGCGATCCCGCGTGCGCGGCGAGCATCTCGATCACCTCGCCCGTGATGAGCGTGGAGTCGACGTCCATGACGAGCAGGCGGGCGGTCACGGCGTGCAGGGTAGCGAGATCGCGGCGTCGCGATCTCGCCCGTCCATGTCGGTCTCCCCGCGTCCCCGGCGCGCCGCCGCGGTCGGCTCAGTCCGTGATGATCGTGCCCTTGGGGACCACGGTGAGGCCCGACTCGGTCACGGTGAAGCCGCGCGCCAGGTCGTGCTCGTGGTCGAGCCCGATGCGTGCGCGCTCCGGCACGATCACGTTCTTGTCCAGGATCGAGCGGTGCACCTGCGCGTACCGGCTCACCTGCACACCGTCCATCAGCACCGAGTCGGTGACCTGCGCCCACGAGTGCAGCCGCACGCCGGGGGACAGCACCGAGCCGGAGACCGTGGCGCCGGAGACGACCACGCCGGGGGAGACGATCGAGTCCGCGGCGTGGCCGAGGCGACCCGCACCCGCGTGCACGAACTTCGCCGGCGGCAGGCCCGTGTAGCCCGTCAGGAGCGGCCACTCGTCGTTGTAGAGGTTGAACACCGGCTCGATCGCGATGAGGTCGATGTTCGCCTCGTAGTAGGCGTCGAGCGTCCCGACGTCGCGCCAGTAGTCGCGGTCGCGCGGCGTCGAGCCCGGCACGTCGTTGCGGATGAAGTCGTAGACGGCCGCGGTGCCGCGCTCGACGAACGCGGGGACGATGTCGCCGCCCATGTCGTGGCGGCTGTTGACGTTCTCGGCGTCCTCGGTCACGGCCTGGATCAGCGCGTCGGCGTCGATCACGTAGTTGCCCATCGAGGCCAGGACCTCGTGCGGGGAGTCGGCCAGGCCGATCGCGTCCTTGGGCTTCTCGCGGAACGCGCGGATGAGGGTCGGGTCGCTCGCGTCGGTCTCGATGACGCCGAACTGGTCCGCCTCGGCGAGCGGCTGGCGGATGCCCGCGACGGTGAGCTCGGCGCCCGACTCGATGTGCGCCTGCACCATCTGGGAGAAGTCCATGCGGTACACGTGGTCGGCGCCGACCACGACGACGATGTCGGGGCGCTCGTCGTCGATGATGTTCAGGCACTGGTAGATCGCGTCGGCGCTGCCGAGGTACCAGTGCTTGCCGACCCGCTGCTGCGCGGGGACGGCGGCGACGTAGTTGCCCAGCAGCGGCGACATGCGCCAGGTCTTGGACACGTGCCGGTCCAGGCTGTGGGACTTGTACTGCGTCAGCACGATCACGTGCAGGTAGTGCGAGTTGATGACGTTCGACAAGGCGAAGTCGACGAGCCGGTAGATGCCGCCGAACGGGACGGCCGGCTTGGCCCGATGGGTCGTCAGGGGCATGAGTCGCTTGCCCTCGCCACCTGCGAGGACGATGGCCAGGACGCGCGGTTGTGCCATGCCCTGACCCTAGGCCCGCCGGGCGTCGCGAGCGAGGTCACTGCGCATCGAGGCGCTAGCGTGTCGCGCATCACGGTCCACCGGGTCCGTACCAGCCAGCGTCCACGGAGGTCGTCAGTGCGCGTCGACATGCTCACCCGGGAGTACCCGCCTCACGTCTACGGGGGTGCGGGTGTCCACGTGGCGGAGCTCGCCGCGGTGCTCCGCAGCTCGATCGACGTGCGCGTGCACTGCTTCGAGGGCGCGCGCGACGAGCCGGGCGTGCGGGGCTACGACGTCCCCGCCGAGCTCGTCGGGAGCAACGCCGCGCTGCAGACGCTCGGGGTGGACCTCGAGATCGTCGCGGGGGTGGGGGCGTCCGACGACGGTCCGCGCACCGACCTCGTGCACTCGCACACCTGGTACGCCAACCTCGCCGGCCACCTGGCGGGTCTGCTGCACGGCGTGCCGCACGTGCTCACCGCGCACAGCCTCGAGCCGCTGCGGCCGTGGAAGGCCGAGCAGCTCGGCGGCGGGTACGCGCTGTCGAGCTGGGTCGAGCGCACCGCGTACGAGGCGGCGGCGGCCGTGATCGCGGTGTCCGGGGGCATGCGTGAGGACATCCTGCGCAGCTACCCGGCGGTCGACCCCGCGCGCGTGCACGTCGTGCACAACGGCATCGACCTCGAGGGCTGGCGCCGCCCGACCGACGACGAGTCGCTCGCCGCGGCGGACCGCACGGTGCGGTCGCTGGGCATCGACCCGACCAGGCCGGCGGTCGTCTTCGTCGGCCGTATCACGCGGCAGAAGGGGCTGCCCTACCTGCTGCGCGCGGCCGAGTCGCTGCCCGCCGACGTGCAGCTCGTGCTGTGCGCGGGTGCGCCCGACACCCCCGAGATCGCGGCCGAGGTCGCGGGTCTCGTCGACCGGCTGCGCGAGCAGCGCTCCGGCGTGGTCTGGATCGAGCAGATGCTCCCGCGGCCCGATCTCGTCGCGGTCCTCGCGAGCTCGACCGTGTTCGTCTGCCCGTCCGTCTACGAGCCGCTCGGGATCGTCAACCTCGAGGCGATGGCCGTCGGGCTGCCCGTGGTCGGCACCGCGACCGGCGGCATCCCCGAGGTCGTCGACGACGGGGTGACCGGCTGGTTGGTGCCCATCGACCAGGTGCAGGACGGCACCGGCACGCCGCGCGACCCCGACCGGTTCGTCGCCGACCTGGCGGCAGCGCTCGTCGAGGCCGTCTCTGACCCGGACCGTGCCGCGCACTGGGGCGTGGCCGCACGGCGCCGCGTCGAGGACCACTTCTCCTGGGCGGCCGTGGCGCAGGAGACGCTGCGCGTCTACCGGGGCGTGCTGGGCTGAGCCAGCGGGCCTGCGAGCGTCGCGGCGGCCAGGGCCCGCCGCGCGAGCC
>NZ_LFKW01000135.1:7653-17732 GCF_001040865.1 Cellulomonas sp. A375-1
CAGGTTGACCGCGCCGCCGTCGTCGCGCGCGGCGAGGTCGACGATCGCCCGCAGGCGGGCCGCGCTCGCGAGCACCCGGCCGCGGTGCGCGTCCACGCGGTCCGGCAGGCGCCAGGTGGGCAGCGCGGCGTCGCGCAGCGCGACGACCTGCGCCGCGTGCTCGTCGTCCCAGTGCGCGACGTCGAGCCGCACGAGGGCCTCGGTCACGTCCGCGAGCCCGCGGCGCAGCCCGCGGTCGGCGTCCTCGAGCGAGCCGAGCGCCTGGACCGGAAGCAACCAGTCCGGGACGACCGTGCGGTGCCACGTCACCAGGTGGCCGGGCTCCAGCGCGGAGCCGAACGCCTCCACCTCCGGCACGAGCGCGTACGCGGCACCACCGGTGCGCAGCAGGACGAGCTCGCGCGCCTCGAGCGCGGCACCCGAGACCGGTGCGGGGACGCCGGCCACGTCGCCGGGCGCGGGCAGGAGCGCGACGACGTCGAGGTCGGGCACCGACCACTCGCGCAGCGCCTCGGCGAGCGGGCGCCGCTCGTCGGTCGCGGTGTCGAGGACGTCGTGGGGCTCGTCGTCCGCCTGGACGCCGCGCAGCGCTGCTGCCGCGGTGGTCGTACGGGAGTCGCCCGCGCCGAGCCACAGCGCGAGGACCACGGAACGGGGAAGGTCGAGGTCAGGCACTCGTCCACGGTACGTGCGCGCAGGGCCTCGGACGCGCCGCGCCCGCACCGTCGAGCGCGGCGCCCAGAGGCTGGCTGCGTCCGGGTGGCCACGTGCACCGGCACGCACGCGCGAAACGTTAGGGTCGTGCCATGACCGACGTGCTCGACCTCCAGGACGTGACGATCCGACGGGGGACGACGACGATCCTCGACGGGGTCTCGTGGCGCATCCGGGAGGGTGAGCGCTGGGTCGTCCTCGGGCGCAACGGCGCGGGCAAGACGACGCTGCTGCAGGTCGCGTCCGGGCGCATGCACCCCACGGGCGGCAGCGCCGAGCTGCTCGGCAGCCGGCTCGGGCACGTGGACGTCTTCGAGCTGCGGCCCCGGATCGGGCTGTCGAGCGCGTCGCTCGCCGACAAGATCCCGACGGGCGAGCTCGTCCGTGACGTCGTCCTGACCGCCGCGTACGGCGTGACCGGGCGGTGGCGGGAGGAGTACGAGGAGCTCGACGAGACCCGCGCGGCCGACCTGCTGCGGGCCTTCGGCGTCGAGCACCTGGCGGAGCGGTACTTCGGGACGCTCAGCGAGGGCGAGCGCAAGCGCGTGCAGATCGCCCGCGCGCTCATGGCCGACCCCGAGCTCCTGCTGCTCGACGAGCCCGCGGCTGGGCTCGACCTGGGCGGCCGCGAGGAGCTGGTGGGCGCGCTCGCGGAGCTCGCCGACGACCGGCGCTCGCCGGTGCTGGTCCTCGTGACCCATCACGTCGAGGAGATCCCGCCGGGCTTCACGCACCTGCTGCTGCTGCGTGACGGCCGGGTCCACGCGTCCGGCCCGATCGAGGAGGTGCTCACGGCCGAGCAGCTCTCGGGCGCGTTCGGGCTCGATCTCGTCCTCGACCGGCACGAGGGCCGGTGGACGGCGCGGTCCGCCTCGCTCGCCTGACGGCACGCCGCAGCCGCGTGACGAGGACCGTCACCCGGCTGCCCGCGGCGGTGCTGCCGCGAATCCTCACGAGCGCGTCAAGACTGTGCCTAGGATGACCCAACGACGGTGAGAAGGGGTCTGCGGTGCACTGGCTGTGGTGGGTCGGAGGAGCGCTGGCGCTCGGCATCCTCGAGATGCTCTCGCTCGAGCTCGTGTTCATCATGGCGGCCGGTGGTGCGGTTGCAGGGGGCGTCGCGTCCGCCGCGGGTGCGCCCCTGTGGGCACAGATCGTCATCGCCGCGGTCACCTCTGTCCTGCTCCTCGTGACCCTGCGGCCGTGGCTGCTGCGGCACCTCAAGAAGAGGACCCCGCTCGTCGAGACCAACGCCTCGGCGCTCGTCGGCCGTCCGGCCGTGGTGCTTGCGACCGTCACCGCTGACGCCGGCCGCGTCAAGCTCGCGGGCGAGGTGTGGAGCGCGCGGACCACGGCGGGTTCGGCGCTGCCGCCCGGCACCGAGGTCACGGTCGACCGCATCGAGGGCGCGACCGCGGTCGTCGTCCCCGCGCCCGCCGGCTGACCGCGGCGCGAGACCACCTGCACGTCCCGACCAAGGAGGCTCCATGCCGGAGGACACCACGAACGTCGGACAGATCGCGCTGATCGTCGTCCTCGCGCTCGTCCTGCTGTTCGTCATCATCGCGCTGTTCCGCTCCGTGCGGATCGTGCCGCAGACCGTGGCGGTCATCGTCGAGCGCCTCGGCCGGTACTCGCGCACGCTCGACGCGGGGCTGCACCTGCTGATCCCGTTCGTCGACCGCGTGCGCGCGGGCGTCGACCTGCGTGAGCAGGTCGTCTCGTTCCCGCCGCAGCCCGTGATCACGTCGGACAACCTCGTCGTGAGCATCGACACGGTCATCTACTTCCAGGTCACGGACCCGAAGTCGGCCGTGTACGAGATCGCGAACTACATCACCGGCATCGAGCAGCTCACCGTCACGACGCTGCGCAACGTGATCGGCTCGATGGACCTCGAGCAGACCCTCACGAGCCGCGACCAGATCAACGGTCAGCTGCGCGGCGTGCTCGACGAGGCGACGGGCAAGTGGGGGATCCGCGTCAACCGGGTCGAGCTCAAGGCGATCGACCCGCCCGCCTCGGTGCAGGGCTCGATGGAGCAGCAGATGCGCGCCGAGCGCGACCGCCGTGCCGCGATCCTCACGGCCGAGGGTGTCAAGCAGTCGCAGATCCTCACGGCCGAGGGCGAGAAGCAGTCGGCGATCCTGCGGGCCGAGGGCGAGGCGCAGTCCGCGATCCTGCGGGCCGAGGGCGAGGCGCGCGCGATCCTGCAGGTCTTCGACGCGGTGCACCGCGGAGACGCGGACCCGAAGCTGCTGGCGTACCAGTACCTGCAGACCCTGCCGAAGATCGCGGCGTACCCGTCGAACAAGATGTGGTTCCTGCCGTCGGAGCTCACCGGGGCGCTGGGGCAGCTGGCCCAGGGGCTCGGCGGCGCGCCCGCACCGAGCGCGGACACCGGTGCGCGTCCGGCCGGTACCTCGCCGCTCGGGGACGACCTGCCTCCCGTGACCCTGACCGACCCGGCCGAGGCGCTCGCCGAGGCCAAGCGCGAGTCGGCGGCAGCGACCGCCGACGCGACGAGCGCGGGGACGCTGTCCGGCCGGCCGTTCGACCCGGCCGCCGAGCTGGGGCAGCACCCCGGGGGAGCGGCGGTCCCGACGCGTCCCGCCGTGCCGCCCGTGCCCCCGCCCGCGCCTGCCCGCCCGGACGTCCCGCCGCCGCCGGCCACGACGCAGGACGCGGGACCGTTCGAGCCGCCGTACGACCGCTGAGCGCGGGACCGGTCGTCGCCCGACGGTGCTCCGGTCCGACGACCCCCTCGCAGACCCCGTCGCGCCGAGGCGCGGCGGGGTCTCGTCGTGCACCGCAGATCCCTCTTGCTGAGTGAGTGCTCACTCACTTACGGTGGCCCGGTGAGCAGACCCGGGCGTGCCGCGCCGCTCCCGCCGGACGAACGGCGCGAGGCGATCCTGCGCGCCGTGCGCGCCGTCGTCCTCGACCGCGGGACCAGGGTCACGACGAAGGAGCTCGCGCAGGCGGCCGGGGTCGCGGAGGGCACGCTGTTCCGCGTGTTCCCCGACAAGGACGCGCTCGTGCGCGCGGTCGTGCTCGCGGCGGTCGACCCTGCGGACGACGTCCCGGCGATCGAGGCGATCGACCGCGACGCGCCGTTGGCGGACCGCGTCCGCGCGGTCGTCGAGATCGGCCTGGCTCGGACCGGGCGCGCCATCCGGTGGATGGGGATCCTGCACGAGCTCGGCCGGCCGCCGCACGGCGAGCACGACGAGGAGGCGCACCGCCACATGGTCGAGTTCACCACGCGGCAGGAGCGGGGCCAGGCTGCGGTGCGCGACGCCGTCACCGACGTGCTCGCCGGAGACGCCGACCGCCTCGCGCGCCCGGTCGACGAGGTCGCCGAGCTGCTCGCCGTGACGGTCATGGGACTGTCCATGCTCCAGATCGAGGCCACCCGTCGCCGCGCCGAGCCACGCCTCCCGGCGCTCGACGTCGTGGTCTCCCACTTCCTGACCGGCGCGCTGGGCCCACCGGCAGCCGTGTCGTCCCCCGACCTGTCGTCCGCACCCGCGAGGAGCGTGTGATGCTCAACCGACTCCTGAAAGTGCACCTGGCGCCGTACTCGGGCGCGGTGACCGCGGTCGTCGCCCTCCAGCTCGTGCAGACGCTCGCCACGCTGTACCTGCCGAGCCTCAACGCGCGGATCATCGACGACGGCGTGGCCGTGGGCGACACCGACGAGATCATGCGCCTCGGCACCGTCATGCTCGCGGTGAGCCTGGTGCAGGTCGTCGCGGCGGTCGCGGCCGTCTGGTACGGCTCCTACGCCGCGATGGCGTTCGGTCGCGACGTGCGCCTGCGCCTGTTCGCGCACGTGCAGACGTTCTCCGCGCGTGAGCTCGGGCAGTTCGGCGCGCCGACGCTGATCACCCGGACGACGAACGACGTGCAGCAGGTCCAGATGGTCGCGCTGATGACGTTCACGTTCGTGATCATGGCGCCGATCATGCTCGTCGGCGGCGTCGTCATGGCGCTGCGCGAGGACGTCAGGCTGTCGGGCGTCCTGGTGGTCGCCGTGCCGGTCCTGGGGATCGTCATCGCGGCGATCGTCTCGCGGATGATCCCGTACTTCCGCGTCATGCAGAAGCGGATCGACGCGATCAACCGCGTGATGCGCGAGCAGA
Organism: Cellulomonas sp. A375-1; assembly: GCF_001040865.1. Lineage (NCBI taxonomy): Bacteria > Bacillati > Actinomycetota > Actinomycetes > Micrococcales > Cellulomonadaceae > Cellulomonas > Cellulomonas sp. A375-1. The sequence continues at coordinate 12,513 of NZ_LFKW01000135.1, forward strand.
TCGCGGGGATCCGGGTGATCCGCGCGTTCGTGCGGGAGGGCCGTGAGGCGCAGCGGTTCGACGACGCCAACCGCGCGCTGTACGACACGTCGCTGCGCACCGGTCAGCTCATGGCGCTGATGTTCCCCGCGGTCATGCTCGTGCTGAACCTGACGAGCACGTCCGTGCTCTGGTTCGGCGGGCACCGGGTCGCCGAGGGGCAGATGCAGATCGGCCAGCTCACGGCGTTCCTGTCCTACCTGGCCTACATCCTCATGGCCGTGATGATGAGCACGATGATGTTCGTGATGTTCCCGCGCGCGATCGTCGCCGCGGGCCGCATCGGCGAGGTGCTCGAGACGCAGTCGAGCGTCCTGCCCCCCGAGAACCCCGTGCCGCTGCCGCCCGACGACTCGCGGCGGGGCCGGCTCGAGCTGCGGGGCGTCGAGTTCCGCTACCCGGGCGCCGAGCGCGCCGTGCTCGAGGGGGTCGACCTGGTGGTCGAGCCCGGACGGACGACCGCGATCATCGGCTCGACCGGCTCGGGCAAGTCCACGCTGCTCAACCTCATCCCGCGGCTGTACGACGTGACGGCCGGCCAGGTGCTGCTCGGCGGCGTCGACGTGCGCGACCTCGACCAGCGCGAGCTGTGGTCGCAGATCGGTCTGGTGCCGCAGAAGCCGTACCTCTTCTCCGGCACGGTGCGCTCGAACCTCGAGTACGGCGCGCCCGGGGCGGACGACGACGAGCTGTGGCACGCGCTCGAGGTCGCCCAGGCACGCGACTTCGTCGAGGCGATGAACGGCGGGCTCGACGCGCCGATCGAGCAGGGCGGCGGCAACCTGTCGGGCGGCCAGCGCCAACGTCTCGCGATCGCCCGGGCGCTCGCGAGACGCCCACGCCTGTACCTGTTCGACGACTCGTTCTCGGCGCTGGACTACGCCACCGACGCGGCGCTGCGTGCCGCGCTCGTCCCCGAGACCCGCGAGGCGAGCGTGCTGGTCGTCGCCCAGCGCGTCGCGACGATCCGCACCGCCGAGCACATCGTCGTCGTCGACGCGGGACGCGTGGTCGGCGAGGGCACCCACGCGGAGCTCCTCGCGACCAACCCCACCTACCAGGAGATCGTGTACTCCCAGCTCAGCGCGCAGGAGGCGGCATGACCACGCCACGCGGACCCCAGCCCGCCCCGGCGCCTGCGGCCGCGTCGCCCGCGCGCGTGCGCCGAGGCCCCGTGGGGCACGGCCCCATGGCGAACATGGGCATGCCCGGCGAGAAGTCGATGCGGTTCCGCGAGTCGGGGTCGCGGTTCCTGCGGGAGCTGCGGCCCGAGCGGGTGCGGATCGTCGCCATCGTGCTGCTCGGCGTGGCCTCGGTCGTCCTCGCGGTGATCGGGCCCAAGCTCCTGGGCAACGCGACGAACGTGCTGTTCGAGGGTGTCACGGGGTCGATGCTGCCTGCCGGGCTGAGCAAGGCCGAGGCGGTCGCCGCGCTGCGCGCGCAGGGCGAGGACCGCGTCGCCGACATGGTGTCCGCGATGGACGTGGTGCCCGGGCAGGGGGTCGACTTCGACCGCCTCGGGCAGATCCTGCTCGTCGTCGCGCTGGTCTACCTGGGGTCGTTCCTGTTCGGCTGGGCGCAGGGCCGCATGACGGCCGGCGTCGTGCAGCGCGCCGTCCTGCGCCTGCGTACCCAGGTCGAGGCCAAGCTGTCCCGCGTCCCGCTGCGCTACGTCGACTCGCAGCCGCGCGGCGAGCTGCTGTCGCGGGTGACCAACGACATCGACAACGTCGCCCAGACGCTGCAGCAGACGCTGAGCCAGGTGATCACGTCGCTCCTGACGGTCGTCGGCGTGCTCGCGATGATGTTCTGGATCTCGCCCCTGCTCGCGGTCGTCGCGCTCGTCACCGTGCCCCTGTCCATGCTGGTCGCCGCGCTGATCGCGAAGCGCTCGCGGCCGCGGTTCATCGAGCAGTGGACCTACACGGGGCAGGTCAACGCGCACATCGAGGAGATGTTCACGGGGCACACGCTCGTGCAGGTGTTCAACCACGCCGACGACGCCGTCGAGACGTTCACGCAGCGCAACGAGGCGCTCTACGACTCGAGCCGGCGCGCGCAGTTCATCTCGGGCATCATCCAGCCGGCGCTCGGGTTCATCGCGAACCTCACGTACGTGATCATCGCGGTCGTCGGCGGGCTGCGGATCGCCTCGGGGGCGATGACGCTGGGCGACGTGCAGGCGTTCATCCAGTACAGCCGTCAGTTCTCGCAGCCCATCACGCAGCTCGCGAGCATGGCCAACCTGCTGCAGTCGGGCGTCGCGTCGGTCGAGCGTGTCTTCGAGCTGCTCGACGCGCCGGAGCAGGACCCGGACCCGGAGCCCGCGACCGAGCTCGACCGTCCGGTGCGCGGCAGGGTCGCCTTCGAGCACGTCGCGTTCTCCTACCGCGAGGACGAGCCGCTCATCGAGGACCTGTCGCTCGTCGCCGAGCCCGGGCAGACGATCGCGATCGTCGGGCCGACGGGCGCCGGCAAGACGACGCTGGTGAACCTCATCATGCGGTTCTACGAGCTCGACGCGGGCCGGATCACCCTGGACGGCGTCGACACCCGGTCCCTGACGCGCGACGACCTGCGCCGTTCGACCGGCATGGTGCTGCAGGACACGTGGCTCTTCGGCGGCACGATCGAGGAGAACATCGCCTACGCGGTCGACGGCGCGACGCACGAGCAGGTGGTCGCGGCTGCCGAGGCCACGTACGTGGACCGGTTCGTCCGGACGCTGCCCGACGGCTACGCGACCGTGATCGACGACGAGGGCACGGGCGTCTCCGCGGGAGAGAAGCAGCTCCTGACGATCGCGCGCGCGTTCCTGTCCGACCCCGCGATCCTCATCCTCGACGAGGCGACGTCCTCGGTCGACACGCGCACGGAGGTGCTCGTCCAGCACGCGATGAACGCGCTGCGCGCGGGCCGGACGTCGTTCGTCATCGCCCACCGCCTCTCGACGATCCGCGACGCCGACACGATCCTGGTCATGGAGCACGGCGCGATCGTCGAGCAGGGCACGCACGACGAGCTCCTGGCGGCCGACGGCGCGTACGCGCGGCTCTACCAGAGCCAGTTCGCCGCGGCGGCGGTCGAGGAGGTCTGAGGCGGGGCCGAGGGCGCCCGAGCCAGGTGAGCAAGGGGCGAACGGCCTCACCCGACCGGGTGAACCGTTTCGGCCGTTGTCGCGCTCCCTGCTGCGTGTGGACGGTGGAGGACCCGCGCTTGCGCGTGAGGGGTCCGCAGCGAGGCGGTCCTCGTGCGCAGGCACTTCCGACCCCCCAGGAGGAACCATGCACGCGTCCGCACGACCTGCTCGAACAGGCCTGCTGCGCCGTCTGCGGCGGGCCGTGATCGCGGTCCCGCTGAGCCTCGCCCTGGGACTGGGCGCGATGACGCTGCTCGCGCCCTCGGCGAGCGCGCACGGCTCCGTCACGGACCCCCCGACCCGGAACTACGGCTGCTGGGAGCGGTGGGGTGCCGACCACCTCAACCCGCAGATGGCCACGCTCGACCCGATGTGCTGGCAGGCCTTCCAGGACAACCCGAACGCCATGTGGAACTGGAACGGCCTGTTCCGTGAGGGCGTGGGCGGCCAGCACCAGGCGGTCATCCCCGACGGCCAGCTGTGCAGCGGCGGGCGGACCCAGAACGGTCTCTACAAGTCGATGGACACGGTCGGTGCCTGGAAGGCCAAGCAGGTCCCGAACACCTTCACGCTCACGCTGACCGACTCCGCGAAGCACGGCGCGGACTACCTCAAGATCTACGTCACGAAGCAGGGCTTCGACCCGACGACCCAGCCGCTCACATGGGCATCGCTCGACCTCGTCAAGACCACGGGGTCGTACCCGACGACCGGCCTCTACCAGTCGGACGTCTCGCTGCCCGGCCGGAGCGGCCGCGCGGTGCTCTACACGATCTGGCAGGCGAGCCACCTCGACCAGCCGTACTACCTGTGCAGCGACATCGTCATCGGCCAGGGCACCGAGCCGACCCAGCAGCCCACCCAGCAGCCGACCCAGGAGCCGACCCAGGAGCCGACGCAGCAGCCGACCCAGGAGCCCACGCAGCAGCCGACTCAGCAGCCCACCCAGCAGCCGACCGGTGCGTGCACCGCGACGGTCAAGGTGAACTCGAGCTGGTCCGGCGGGTACGTGGCCGACGTGGTGGTCACGGCCGGCTCCAGCCGGTTGACCGGCTGGAAGGTCACCGTGGGCGGGGCCACGATCTCGCAGGCGTGGGGCGGCACCCTGAGCGGCAACGTCCTGACCAACGCGGCGTGGAACGGCGCGCTGTCACCCGGCGGGACGGCGACGGCCGGCTTCCTCGGGTCCGGCAGCTCGAGCGGGCTCACGGCAAGCTGCTCGGCAGCCTGACGACGACCTGACCCGAACGACGACGCCCGGGCTGCGCACAACGCGCACCCCGGGCGTCGTCGTGCCCGTGCACGAGCGGCGGGTCCCCGGGCGGGCATACCGGGACGAGTCGGGTATGGCGGCCCGTCCGTCCGGGTGACTAGGTTCGGGTCAGGAGCCGGTCCGCCTGTGGGCGACCCGCGGGGGGAGAGGTCACGGACGTGCACTGGTGGCGAGGGGGTCAGGGCGGGTCGGCCGACGCGCCGAGTCGCGCGGACGACGTGCTGGAGCTGCGGGTGCACGGCGTCGCGAACACGCCTCCCGCCGCGATGCTGGACCTGCGGCCGGACCAGGTCGAGCAGGTCGACGGCGACGACCTCGGCAGCTTCTGGGCGCCGACGAGCGCGGTCGCGGCCGCGCCCCGCAAGGCGGGGGACCCGCGCGTGGTGCCCGCCGGCGTCCGACGTGAGGCGTACTCGTGGGGCGCGATGGCCCGGTTCTCGACCGTGCCCGGGCTCGGGCGGGCGAGCGGGCTGGTCGCCGGCCTGGTCCGGGTGCTGTGGGTGGTCATCGTCCCGTTCGGGCTGGCCAACGTCGCGTACTGGTCGCGGGACGCCGACGAGCCGCACGGGCGCAGGTCGTCGGCGGGCGGAGGGCTCGTCCGCCTGTTCGGCCTCGCGCTGACGCTGCTGTGGGTCACGACGACCGCGACGATCACGCTCGGGATCGTCGCGGCCCAGTGCTACGGGCCGCGCACGAGCCTGACACCGGGTGCGTCGGGCGACGCCGTCCAGTACGTGCAGGTGTGCGCGGCGCTGCCCGACTGGGCGGA
>NZ_LFKW01000136.1:0-3102 GCF_001040865.1 Cellulomonas sp. A375-1
CGGCCGTCGAGCAGGGCAACGAGACGCTCGCCGCGAGCGACGGCGAGGTCGCCGACGGAGCCGTGCGCGACACGCTCGCCGAGGTCCTGCAGCGGGCCAAGCACGCGCTCGAATCGACCCCCGCGGCGTCGGCGACCACCTCGTCGGAGCCGGCCGCCGACGGCGAGTCGGCAGCGGCGCTGCGGACGCTCGCGGCCGAGGTGCTCGCCGCGCAGAAGGCGGTGCAGACGGCGCACGACGAGTGGGTTGCCGCACGCGCCGAGCAGGAGGCGCGCGAGGCGGCCGAGACGCAGCGCCCCCGCGCGCCGGGCGGCGGCTCGGGCGGCGACCGGTGCGAGACGACGTACGACGGCCCGCCTTTCTACACCTCACCGCCCACCCGCGGCGGGGACGGCTCCAACGGTCGGCTGCCGGAGTCGATGCTGCGGGCCACCTCCTGGGGCGTCGACCCGAAGGGCACGCGCTACTGGCTGCGTAGCGAGGCGACGCAGGCGCTCGAGCGGCTCAACGTGGCGTTCCGCGCGACGTTCGGGCACGACCTCGACCTGGACCTCACGTACCGCGACTTCGACACGCAGACCGCGATGCGCAAGGCGCTCGGGTCGATCGCCGCGGTGCCGGGGACCTCGAAGCACGGGACCGGCTACGCCCTCGACGTGCCCGAGCTGCCCTGCGAGTACGGGTGGGACACGCCGCAGCGTGCGTGGCTCGTCGCGAACGGCCCGTCGTACGGGTGGGTGCAGCCGTCGTGGGCGTTGCGCAACGGCAGCAACCCGGAGTACTGGCACTACGAGTACGTGGGCTGACGCCCGACGAGATCCGAGGGGACCCGACGAGGCGGCTCAGTCGCCCGACGACGCGTCCGGCTTCTTGGCGCGGGACGGCTGGACGCGCGGTGGCTCGCCGGGCATCTTCGGGTACTCGGGCGGGTACGGCAGGTCGCCGTGGCCCTCGTCGTGCTCCTGGCGCTCGGCGAGCTCGAGGAGCGAGGCGATCGAGAACCGCCCCGGCGCGTGCGCGGCGAGCGGCGCGAACAGGTCCCCGACGGACGCGAACCGCGCGGGCATCGTCGTGACGTCGAAGTCGTCGGGGTGGACGTCGGCGACCTCGTCCCAGGTCAGCGGAGCGGAGACGGTCGCGCGCGGGTTGGACCGGATCGAGTACGCCGACGCGATGGTGCGGTCACGGGCCATCTGGTTGTAGTCGACGAAGATCTTGGCGCCGCGCTCCTCCTTCCACCACTTCATGGTGACCTCGTCGGGCAGGCGGCGCTCGAGCTCACGGCCGAACGCGATGGTCGCGCGCCGCGCCTCGACGAAGGTCCAGCGCGGCTCGATGGGCACGAACACGTGGATGCCGCGCCCGCCGGACGTCTTGGGCCAGCCCTCGAGCCCGTGCTCGGCGAGCAGCTCGCGCACGTGCGGGGCGACGCGCGCCGCGTCGGAGAAGTCGGTGCCGGGCTGCGGGTCGAGGTCGATGCGCAGCTGGTCGGGCCGGTCCACGTCGTCGGCCGTGACGGGCCACGGGTGGAACGTGAGCGTCCCGAGGTTGGCGGCCCACGCGACGACGGCGAGCTCGCTCGGCGCGACCTCGTCGGCGGTGCGTCCCGAGGGGAAGCCGATCCGCGCGGTCCGGACGTAGTCCGGCGCGCCCGCCGGGACGCGCTTCTGGTAGAACGCGTCGCCCGACGAGTCCGCGCGCGTCGCGAGCTTCGCGCCCTCGAACACGCCCTTGGGCCAGCGCTCGAGGGTCGTGGGCCGGTCGAGCAGGGCCGCGAGGATGCCGTCGCCCACGGACACGAAGTAGCGCACCACGTCGAGCTTCGTGAGCCCGCGGCCGGCGAAGTAGACCTTGTCGGGGTTGCTCACGCGCACCGCGCGGCCGCGGACGTCGATCTCGGTCGCGGGTGTCGAGGACGGCATGTGCCCCAACCTAGGGGCGAGCAGTGACGCGCGTCACCCGCTGGTGGAACGATGCCGTCGTGCCCTCGCAGCCCCCGGTCACGCCGACCCCGGCCACGGGGACCGCCGCGGTACCACCGTCGCTCACGACGCGCGAGCGGGATCAGCGTGCCGTTCACGGGGCGCGAGAGCCGATCGTCGGGCACCCTGTTGCGGTGGGCGAGGTGAGAAGCATCCGGAGCGCAGCGAGCGTGCGCAGGCGTGGCGCGAGCGTGCGCGAGGAGATGGTCACCCGTGCGGAGCCGCTCGCACCGCGCACCGCGCGCCGCTGGGTCATGCAGGTCGCCGCGGCGGCGGGCGTCGGTGGCGCCGCCAACCAGATCGCCGAGCTGCTCACGGGCGAGCTCGTGGCCAACACCGTGGTCCACGGCCCGGCCGGGCTGCCGGTGGTGATCCGCGTGGAGGTCGCGGGCAGCGTCCTGCGGGTCGAGGTCGAGGACCGCGGCGGGGGCCAGCCGGTGCTGCGACGCACCGAGCCGACGGCCGCGCACGGGCGCGGGCTCGCCCTCGTCGACGCGCTCGCGACGAGCTGGGGGACCACCCACGAGGGCGGTCACACGACGGTCTGGTTCGAGGTCGACGACGCCTGAGGCACTCCTGGGGGGTGTCGTGACGCATCCCACGCAGGTCGCGGCGGCTTTTCGCCTCATTCGCTCCGCGCGCGCAGGCTCCCTTTCGCGTAGTTTCGCACTCGGGGGCCGACGAGGAAGGACCACCGATGAGCGACAGCGAGAGCACCACGCGGACGGCACGGCTGCCGCAGGTCACGGCCGAGGTCCGTGACGACGGGACCGGGCAGATCTCCATCGACGGGGTGATCGAGCGGATTCGCATGGCCAACCTCCAGGAGGCCGGCGCCGCGATCACCGAGCGGATCGCGGCGATCGCCGGTGAGGTCGGCGAGCCCGTGCCCGTGCAGGTGCGCGACCCCGACGGCATGTGGTCGCTGCTGATCCACCCGGACGGGCTCGTCGACGAGGCGCCGGCGGACGGCGCCGCCGCGCTCACCGGCCCGGGCCTGAGCGTGCCGGACACGCTCGCGGGCGTCGACACGGCAGGGCTCGAGGACACCGACCTGGGGGTCGGCGGTACGCGGGCGTCGGGGACGACGAGCGGCGCACGCGGTGCCACGGGCGGCACG
>NZ_LFKW01000014.1:0-21629 GCF_001040865.1 Cellulomonas sp. A375-1
GATGAAGGAGAGCCGCTGTGCGTCCTGGCAACCGATCGCTCACCGGGGGCCTCGCGGCCCTCGCCGTCGTGCTCGCGGGCTCGGTGGTCGCCGCCGCTCCCGCGACCGCCGCCGTCTCGCCGACGGCCCCCGTCGTGATCCACGAGGTGTACGGCGGTGGTGGCAACAGCGGGGCCCCGATCCTGCGGGACTTCGTCGAGCTCTACAACGTGAGCGACCAGGCCGTCGACCTCACCGGGTGGTCGGTCCAGTACGGCTCGTCCACCGGCACGGTCGGGGGCAGCGGCCTGGTGACGGTGCTGTCGGGCACGATCCAGCCGCACGACTACTTCCTCGTCGGGCAGGCGACCGGCGCCGGGAGCCAGGACGACATCGAGACGGACTTCAACGGGACGATCGCGATGGGCGGGACCGCGGGCAAGGTCGCGCTGTCGTCGTCGAGCACGGGGCTGGGCTGCACGAGCGCGACGCGCTGCGCGAGCGTCGCGTCGGTGGTCGACTTCGTCGGGTACGGCACCGCGACCAACGACTTCGCCGGGACGGCGCCGACGGGGAACCTCTCGGCCACGACGTCGGCGTCGCGCTCCGCCGAGCACGCCAACACCGCGGACAACGCGGCGGACTTCACGGTCGGCGCGCCGACGCCACGCAAGTCGGGTGCGGACCCCGACCCCGACCCGACCGACCCACCCGAGCTCACGATCGCGGCGATCCAGGGCACGGGTGCGGCGTCGTCGTACGTCGGGCAGACCGTGACGACGCAGGGCGTCGTGACGGCCGCCTACCCGACGGGCGGGCGCAACGGCTACGTCATCCAGACGGCCGGGACGGGCGGGCCGCTCGGGGAGCGCACCGCGTCGGACGGCCTGTTCGTCTTCTCGTCGAGCACCGACGACCTCGTGACCATCGGGGACGAGGTCCAGGTCACGGGCGCGATCAGCGAGTTCAACGGGTTGACGGAGATCACGGTCACGAGCGCGGCGGACCTGACGGTCCTCGACTCCGACGCCACCGTGACGCCCCTGACCGGCGCCTGGCCCGCGACGGCCGCCGCGCGCGAGGCCGTGGAGTCGATGCTGTTCCAGCCGACCGGTGACCTGACGGTCTCGAACACGTTCTCGACGAACCAGTACGGCGAGGTGGGCCTCGCGACCGGGACGACGCCGCTCCTGCAGTGGACCGAGGTCGCCGACCCGCAGGACACCGCGGCGATCCAGGCGGTGAAGGACGACAACGCCGCGCGCGGGGTCGTGCTCGACGACGGCGCGACGACGAACTTCCTGGGCTCGGCGACGAACCAGGCGCTCGTCCCGCCCTACCTGTCGCTGACGAACCCGGTGCGTGTCGGCGCCGCGGTGACGTTCGACGAGCCCGTGGTCGTGACCTACGTGAACAACGCGTGGAAGCTCGACCCGACCCGGCCGCTCGTCGGCCCCACCGACGGGCCCGTGACGTTCGAGAACACTCGCACCGCAGCTCCGCGCGCGGTCGGCGGCGACGTGAGCGTCGCGTCCTTCAACGTCCTGAACTACTTCACGACGCTCGGTGCGGGGACGTCGGGCTGCGTGCCGTTCAACGACCGCAGCGGTGACCCCGTCACGGTCAGCACGGGCTGCGACCCGCGCGGTGCGTGGGACCCGGCCGACCTGGCACGGCAGCAGGACAAGATCGTCACGGCGATCAACGACCTCGACGCCGACGTCGTCGGGCTCCTCGAGATCGAGAACTCGCTCGTGGTCGACGGGGTGGCCGACGAGGCGCTGGGCACGCTGGTCGACGCGCTGAACGCCGCGGCCGGCACCGACAAGTGGGCGTTCGTGCCCTCCTCGACCGAGCTGCCCCCGGCCGCCACGATGGACGTGATCTCCAATGCGATCATCTACCAGCCCGCCGCGGTGACGCGGGTCGGGCAGTCGCGCGCGCTGGGCACGCTGTCGGACTCCGGCGAGGCGTTCGACAACGCGCGCGAGCCGCTCGCGCAGGCCTTCGAACCTGCCGCCGGGGGCGAGCCGTTCCTGGTCGCGGTCAACCACTTCAAGTCCAAGGGCTCGGCCGGGCCGCTCCCGGGCGACGCCGACCAGGGTGACGGGCAGGGCGCGTCGAACGCGTCGCGCGTCGCGCAGGCCACGGCCCTGCGCGACTGGGTCGCCGACATCCGGGGCGACGTGGAGGCTGTCGCGCTCGTCGGCGACTTCAACGCGTACACGCTCGAGGACCCGCTCGAGGTGCTCTACGACGCCGGCTACACCGACGCGGCGTCGCAGCTCGCGCCGGGGGAGTACTCGTACTCGTTCAGCGGGCTGTCGGGGTCGCTCGACCACGTGCTGCTCAACGAGGCGGCGCTCGAGCGCGCGACGGGCGCGGACATCTGGGAGATCAACGCCGAGGAGTCCATCGCGCTCGAGTACAGCCGGTACAACTACCACGGCCAGCTGTTCTACGCGCCCGACGAGTACCGCTCGTCGGACCACGACCCGGTCGTCGTCGGGCTCAGCGCGGGCGAGCAGAACGCCGGACCGCTCGACCTGACGTTCCTCAACATCAACGACTTCCACGGTCGCATCGAGTCGGTGACGACCGCGGGGGTCACGTCGTCCAACACGGTGAAGTTCGCCGGGACGGTCGAGAAGCTGCGGGCGGAGGCCGACGGACCCGTGGCCTTCCTGTCGGCGGGTGACAACATCGGGGCGTCGCTGTTCGCGTCCGCGGTGCAGAAGGACCAGCCGACGATCGACGTGCTCGACGCGCTCGAGCTGCGCGCCTCGGCGGTCGGCAACCACGAGTTCGACCAGGGCTTCACCGACCTGACCGACAGGGTCATCGGGCCGGACGGCGACCGGAACGCGCAGTGGGACTACCTCGGCGCGAACGTCTACCTCGACGGGACGACGACGCCGGCGCTCGACGAGTACACGACGTTCGACATGGACGGCGTGACCGTCGGCGTGATCGGCGCGGTCACCGAGGAGACCCCCTCGCTGGTGACCCCGGCAGGCATCGCGACGCTCGACTTCGGCGACCCCGTCGAGGCCGTGAACCGTGTCGCGGCCCAGCTCACGGACGGTGACGAGAGCAACGGCGAGGCCGACGTGATCGTGGCCGAGTACCACGAGGGCGCAGGTGCGGGGACGCCGGACGGCGCGACCCTCGAGGAGGAGCTCGCCGAGGGCGGTGCCTTCGCCGAGATCGTGACGCAGACGTCTGCCGCGGTGGACGTCATCTTCACCGGGCACACCCACAAGCAGTACGCGTGGGACGCGGCCGTTCCGGGGGTCGCAGGCAAGACGCGCCCGGTCGTGCAGACCGGCTCGTACGGCGAGTTCCTCGGCAAGGTCGTGCTGACCTACGACCCGGAAGGCGACGAGGTGCTCGCGCACACGCAGGAGAACGTCGCACGCGTCACCACGGCGGACGCGACGCTCGTCGCCGCCTACCCGCGCGTGGCGCAGGTCAAGCAGATCGTCGACGCGGCGATCGCGTACTCGGACGTGATCGGCCGTGAGCCCGTGGGCTCGATCACGGCCGACATCACGACCGCCTTCACGGGCGGCTCGTACGTCGACGGCGAGTACGTCGGGCCGGGCCCGCTGCCGACGACCGGACGTGACGACCGTGCGAGCGAGTCGACGCTCGGCAACCTCGTCGCGAACTCCCTGCGGGACACGCTCGCCGACGACCGGCTCGGGGGCGCCCAGATCGGCGTCGTGAACCCGGGAGGTCTGCGCTCCGACCTGCTCTACGCGAGGTCGGGGGCGGAGGCGACCGACGGCGTCGTCACGTACGCCGAGGCCAACGCCGTGCTGCCGTTCGCGAACAACCTGTGGACGACGACGCTGACCGGCGCGCAGCTCCTGACGCTGCTCAACCAGCAGTGGCAGCGGGACAGCAACGGCAACGTGCCGTCACGTGCCTACCTGCAGCTGGGGCTGTCCGACAACGTGTCGTACACGTACGACGCGACCCTGCCGGAGGGCAGCCGCATCACGTCCGTGACGATCGACGGCGAGCCGCTCGACCTCGCGGCCGGCTACCGCGTCGGGACGTTCTCGTTCCTCGCCACGGGTGGCGACAACTTCCGGGTGTTCACCCAGGGTTCGGACACGCGCGACTCGGGTCTGCTCGACCGCGACGCGTGGATCGCCTACCTCGAGGCGCACCCGGGGCTGTCTCCCGACTTCGCGCGGCACGCGGTCGCGACGACGCCCCTGCCGAGCGAGGTGTTCGCGGGCGACGCCGTCCAGTTCGGTGTCTCCAGGCTCGACCTGACGAGCCTCGGCTCGCCGCTGAACACGAGCCTGGACATCCGCCTCGACGGCGAGTCGATCGGCGGCGCCACGGTCACCGGGGGCGCGGCGACGGTCGCCGTGCAGATCCCGGCCGGGACGACGCCCGGCGCGCACGAGCTCACGCTCGTCGCCGCTCCGAGCGGCACCACGGTGCACGTGCCGTTGACGGTCAAGGCGGCCACCCCGACCACGACCGTGCTCACGATGACCGGGAACCCGGTCGTCGGCGAGACCCAGACCCTGCGCGCGGCGGTGTCGCCGGAGGGCGTCGCCGGGACCGTCACGTTCGTCGACGGCAGGATCTGGCTCGGCACGGTCGCGGTACGTGGCGGCGAGGCGGCGCTCGACGTCCAGCTGGGCGCGGGCGCGCACGAGCTGAGCGCGGTGTTCACACCGACCGACGGACGGTACGCCGCCTCGACGGGGACGCTCACGGTCATGATCGGGGGGTCGCGGAGCACCACGACGCTCGACGTGCAGCCCCGCTCGGTCGCGTTCGGGGGCCAGCTCACGGCGCGCGTCACCGTGACGGCCTCCGGGGTCACGCCGCAGGGCGTCGTCCAGATCCGCGAGGGTCAGACCGTGCTGGCCGCGGCGAGCCTCCCGGTGGCCGGCACGGGCACGGGTGCGGCCACGGGTTCGGGCAAGGGCGCGGCCACGGGCAAGCCGAGGCCCGGTCCGTCGCAGTCCGTGACCGTGACGATCCTGCTGCCGCGCACCCTGGCGGTGGGCAAGCACGCGCTGACGGCGGTGTACGGCGGTGGCGGGGGCCTGCAGGCGTCGACGTCCGCTCCCGTCAAGGTGACCGTCACGAAGGCGCGTCCGACGATCGCCGTGTCGACGCCGAGCTGGACGGTGAAGAAGGGCAGCTCGCCGGTCGTCACGGTGACGGTCGCCGGAGCTCCGGGCGCCCCGGTGCCGGGAGGCACGGTGACGCTCCAGGTCGGGCGCTCGACGTACGTCGGGACGCTGAGCGACGGGGCGGCGACGTTCACGATCCGTGGCGTCACGTCGAGCGTCGTGCTGCGCGCCTCGTACCTCGGCGACGCGGGGTACACGCCCGCCTCGACGAGCAAGCAGCTGACCGTCGACACCAAGCCGGGTGGCCCTCACCCGCCGAAGCGGTGACGCGGGGCTGAGCACGCACGAGGGCGCCCGGTCGGTCGAGCCGACCGGGCGCCCTCGTCGCGTCAGAGGAAGTCGTGGTAGGCGGGAAGGTCCAGCACGCCGTTGCCGGACAGCCCGATCACGATCGTCTCGTCGGTCGTCGCCGCTCGCGCGTGGGCGATCGCACCCGCCACGGCGTGCGTCGACTCGGGCGCGGGGATGATCCCCTCCGCGCGCGCGAACTCCAGGCCCGCCGCGAACGCGACGTCCTGCTCGACGGCGATCGCCTCGAGCAGCCCCAGCTCGAGCGCGTGCGACACCATCGGTGCCATGCCGTGGTAGCGCAGGCCCCCGGCGTGGATGGGCGGCGGCACGAAGTCCTTGCCGAGCGTGTGCATCTTCAGCAACGGGGTCAGCCCGGCCACGTCGCCGAAGTCGTACCGGTACTCGCCCTGCGTGAGCGACGGGCACGCCGCGGGCTCGCAGGCGACGACCCTCGTCGTCGTGCCGTCGCGCAGGTTGCGGCCGATGAACGGGAAGCTGAGCCCCCCGAGGTTCGACCCGCCGCCTGCGCAGCCGAACACGACGTCGGCCGTCTCGCCGATCGCGTCGAGCTGCTCGAGCGCCTCGATCCCGATGACGGACTGGTGCAGCAGCACGTGGTTGAGGACCGAGCCGAGCGCGTAGTGCGCCTTCGGGTCCTGGGCCGCGACCTCGACCGCCTCGGAGATCGCCATGCCGAGCGAGCCGGTGGTGTCCGGGTCCGCGGCGAGCATCGCGCGGCCGGCCTCGGTCAGGTCGGAGGGCGACGGGTGGCAGATCCCGCCATACGTCTCCATCTGCATGCGCCGGTACGGCTTGGCGTCGTACGACGCGCGCACCTGCCAGACCTCGCACTCGATCCCGACGAGCGCGCACGCCATGGACAACGACGCGCCCCACTGGCCCGCACCGGTCTCGGTCGTCAGCTTCGTGATGCCCTCGACCGCGTTGTAGTACGCCTGCGCGACCGCCGTGTTCGGCTTGTGCGACCCGGCCGGCGAGACTCCCTCGTACTTGTAGTAGATCTTCGCGGGCGTGCCGAGCGCGCGCTCGAGCCGCAGCGCCCGGACCAGCGGCGACGGCCGCCACAGCGCGTACATCTCGCGCACGGTCTGCGGGATCTCGACGTAGCGCTCGGTGCTGACCTCCTGGGCGATGAGCGCCATCGGGAACAGCGGGGCGAGGTCCTGCGGCCCGAGCGGCTCACGCGTGCCCGGGTGCAGCGCGGGAGGAGCAGGCTCAGGGAGGTCCGCGGCGAGGTTGTACCAGTGCGTCGGGACCGTCGACGGCACGAAGGTGCCGACCGGGTCGGTGAGCGGCGCGGATGCCGGACGGACGTCGGGGGAAGTCGTCATGCGGTGCCTCCTGGGCGCATCGTGGTGCGGAGCGGGCCCGCACGCGCCAGACCACCACGCCGTGGGTCCGCTGGGCGCAGCCTAGGGCACCGTCCCGCGTCGGTGACCTGGGCCGTCGCGGTGCGAGACGTCAACCGCCGAGCGCCACCGCCCGGCTCAGGAGCTCGACGCGCACCGCGCCGCCCTTGGTGTCGAGCACCCCGATGCGCCGGAAGCCCAGCCGGGCGTGGAACGCCGACGAGGCCGGGTTCGGCGGGTCGAGGTTGACCTCGCACGTGAGCGCCGACAGCCCCAGCCGACGCGCGTGCTGCTCGGCCGCGGCGTACAGGGCGCGCCCCGCGCCGCGCCCGTGCGCGTGCGGCGCGACCACGATCCGGTCCACGTACAGCGAGCCCGGCGCGTGCTCGGCGAACCAGCGGTAGTTCTCGCTCGCGTAGTCGGCCCCGGGGGCGAGGGCCAGGAGGAAGCCGAGCGGCGGGCCGCCCGGCGCGCCGGCGTCGTGGACGACGAGCGCTGCCGCGCAGGTCGGGACGTGCGCGGCGAGCCCGGCCGGGCCCAGCGCGTTCACGGCGGGCACCGCCGCGTCGTTGAGCGCAGCGAGCACCGCGAGGTCGCCGTCGTGCAGGTCCCTGACGGCGAGCCCCGCGGCATGATCGGGCGTTGCGGGCGTGCGGGTGCCGGGGGACACCGCTCCGCCCGGCTCCCCGCTGCCCGGCGTGCTCAGATCGCGCACGAGTCGTCGACGCACGCGTGCGCCGACGGGTCGCCCGCGATCGTCTGCAGCGGGTTCGCCTCGCGCCACCCGGCCTCGAGCAGCTGGGTGAACACCTCGGCGGGTTGCGCGCCCGAGACCGCGTACCGGCGGTCGACGACGAAGAACGGCACGCCGGACACGCCCAGCTCGCGGGCCGCGGCGATGTCGGCCTCGACCGCGTCGGACTGCTCGTCGCCCGCGAGGAACAGCGCGACCGCCTCGTCGTCGTACCCGGCCGCGGCGAACCCGGCCTCGCGCGCGACGGCGACGAGCGAGGCGTCCACGCCGAGGTCCTCGCCGCGCTCGAAGTGCGCCGAGAACAGGACCTCGACGGTGCGCTCGGCCAGCGCCGGGCCGCCGACCGCACGCGCGAGGTGCGTGAGCCGGTGCGCGTCGTAGGAGTTGAACGCCAGGACGGTGTCGAAGTCGTAGCGCAGGCCCACCTCGGCGGCCACAGCCGTGACGTGCGCGAACATCTGCTGCACGCGCTCGGTGGACAGCCCCTTCATCTCCGCCAGGGCCTCGACCTCGGGGCGGCCCGGTCCGCGCGGCGTGTCGGGGGACAGCTGGTACGAGCGCCACACCACCTCGACGTGCTCGCGGTGCGGGAAGGCGGCCAGCGCGTCGGCGAAGCGCCGCTTGCCGATGAAGCACCACGGGCAGGCGATGTCGGACCACACCTCCACCGCGACGGTACGGACGGCGTTCAGGGTGGGGATGCTCACGGCAGCAGCAGGACCTTTCCGGTGGTGGCGCGCGACTCGAGCGCGCGGTGGGCGTCGGCAGCGGCCGACAAGGGGAAGCGGGCTCCGACGCGGACGTCGAGACGGCCGTCGGCGACGGCCCCGAACAGCTCGTTGGCGCGCCACTCGAGCTCGGAGCGGTCGGCCACGTAGTGACCGAGCGTCGGGCGGGTGAGGAACACCGAGCCCGCGGCGTTGAGCCGCTGCGGGTCGACGGGTGGCACGGGGCCGGACGACGCCCCGAAGAGGACGAGCATCCCGCGCCGCGCGAGGGACGCGAGCGACGCGTCGAACGTGTCGCGGCCGACCCCGTCGTACACCGCGTCGACCCCGCGCCCGTCGGTCAGCTCGCGGACGGCCGCGGGCAGCTCGGTGGTCACGTCGTGGAGCTCGCGGTAGCGGATGACCTCGGCGGCGCCCGCGGCGCGCGCGAGCGCCTCCTTCTCGACGCTGCCCACCGTCGCGATCACGCGGCCACCGCGCTGGGTCGCGAGCTGCGTGAGGAGCAGGCCGACGCCGCCGGCCGCGGCGTGCACGAGCACGGTCGTGCCGGGCTCGACGGGGAACGTGGAGCTGACGAGGTAGTGGGCGGTCATGCCCTGCAGCGGGAGCGCTGCGGCGATCTCGTCGTCGACGCCGTCAGGCACCGCGAGAAGCTCGCTCTCGGGGACGGCGGCGAGCTCGGCGTACGAACCGGGGCCCGCCGACCACGCGACCCGGTCACCGGGCGCGAACCGCGTGACGCGCTCACCGACCGCGACCACGGTGCCGGCCCCCTCCGACCCCGGCACGTGCGGGAACGGGACGGGGTACACCCCGGCGCGGCGGTAGGTGTCGATGAAGTTGACCCCGGCGGCGGCGACGCGCACGAGCGCGTCGTGCGGCCCGGGCGTGGGGTCGGGTCGGGTCACGACGGACAGGACCTCGGGTCCACCGGCCTGGGTGGCGACGACTGCATGCACGTCGTGGCGAACGTCGGGGCGGTCGAGTTTCATCCCGCCGCGAGCGACGACCACGGCCGCGCCCCGCGAATGTGTGTGCATTGATTCGCGCTGGCGTGTATGTTCATGCGCATGTCGTTCACAGTCGCGGTGGCGGGGGCCAGCGGGTACGCCGGAGGCGAGATGCTCCGGCTGCTGCTCGGCCACCCCGAGGCCGTCATCGGCGAGGTCACCGCGCACTCCAACGCGGGCAGCGCTCTCGGCGAGCACCAGCCGCACCTGCGACGGCTCGCGGACCGCATGCTGGCCCCGACGACCCCCGACGCGCTCGCGGGCCACGACGTCGTCGTGCTCGCACTGCCGCACGGAGCGAGCGGTGCCGTCGCGGCCGAGCTCGCCCGGCGTGACCCCGGCACGGTCGTCGTGGACCTGGGGGCCGACCACCGACTCGTGGACGCGGCCGACTGGGTCACCTACTACGGCAGCGAGCACGCCGGGACCTGGCCCTACGGACTGCCCGAGCTCCTGCACGCGGGCGAGTCGGCAGCCGTCGGCCAGCGCGCACAGCTCGCGGGCGCCACGCGGATCGCCGTCCCCGGCTGCAACGTGACTGCCGTGACCCTCGGCCTGCAGCCGGGCGTCGCCGCGGGCGTCATCGATCCGATCGACGTCGTGGCGGTCCTCGCGAACGGCTACTCGGGTGCCGGCAAGAGCCTCAAGCCGCACCTGCTCGCCTCCGAGGGCCTCGGCATGGCGCAGCCGTACGCGGTCGGCGGCACGCACCGGCACATCCCCGAGATCGCCCAGAACCTGCGCGCCGCGGGCGCCCCCGACGTGACGATCTCGTTCACGCCCACGCTCGTGCCGATGTCGCGCGGCATCCTCGCGACCGCGACCGCGCGCCTCGTGCCCGGCACCGACCCCGCCGCGGTGCGCGCGGCCTGGGAGGAGGCGTACGCCGACGAGCCGTTCGTCCACCTCCTGCCCGCGGGCCAGTGGCCGACGACCGCCGCGACGCTCGGTGCGAACACGGCTCTCGTGCAGGTCGCGGTCGACGAGCGTGCGGGCCGCGTGGTGACGGTCACCGCGATCGACAACCTCGTCAAGGGCACCGCCGGCGGTGCGCTGCAGTCGCTCAACCTCGCGCTCGGGCTGCCCGAGACACTCGGCCTTCCCATGGACGGAGTCGCACCGTGACGCTCACCTCCCAGGACGCCGCCGAGCTCTCGCCCGGTGTCACGTTCCCCGCCGGGTTCCGCGCGAGCGGCACGACCGCGGGCCTCAAGGCGTCCGGTCGGCCCGACCTCGCGCTCGTCGTGAACGACGGCCCGCTGCAGGTCGGCGCGGCCGTGTTCACCTCGAACCGGGTCGTGGGCCACCCGGTCACCTGGTCGCGGCAGGCCGTCTCCGACGGCGTCGTGAGCGCGGTCGTCCTCAACTCCGGCGGCGCGAACGTGTGCACCGGCCCGGACGGCTTCCTCGACGTGCACCGCACGGCCGAGACGGTCGGTGCGGCGCTCGGGGTCTCGCCCGGCGACGTCGTCGTGTGCTCCACGGGCCTGATCGGGGAGCGCCTGCCGATCGACACGCTCCTGGCCGGCATCGGCCCGGCCCGCGACGCGCTGTCGAGCACGGGCGGGCCCGCGGCCGCGACCGCGATCATGACGACCGACACGGTCGCCAAGACCGCGGACATGACGATCGACGGCGACCTCGGCACCTGGCGCGTGGGCGGCATGGCCAAGGGTGCGGGCATGCTCGCCCCCGGCCTGGCCACGATGCTGTGCGTGATCACGACCGACGCGGTCGTGGACGCCGCCCTCGCGGATGCCGCGCTGCGCGCCGCGACGCGCGACACGTTCGACCGCGTCGACTCCGACGGCTGCATGTCGACGTCCGACACGGTGACGCTGCTGGCCTCGGGCGCGTCGGGAGTCACGCCCGACCCCGCTGGCTTCACCGCGGCGGTGACCGCGGTCGCGGCCCAGCTCGCGCGCCAGCTCGTCGCGGACGCCGAGGGTGCGACGCACGACATCGCGATCACCGTCACCGGGGCGTCGTCGCAGTCCGCCGGGCTCGCGGTCGCCCGCGCGGTCTCGCGCTCCAACCTGTTCAAGGCCGCCGTCTACGGCAACGACCCGAACTGGGGGCGCATCCTGGCGTCGGTCGGCACGGTTCCCGCCGAGGTCGCGCCGTTCGACCCGGACCAGCTGGACGTCACGATCAACGGCGTGATGATCTGTCGCGCGGGCGGCGCGCACGAGCCCCGCTCGAGCGTGGACCTGGCCGCGTCGCGCGACGTGCACGTCCTCATCGACCTGCACGCGGGCGAGGAGGTCGTGACGCTCTGGACCAACGACCTCACGCACGCCTACGTCTCCGAGAACAGCGAGTACTCGACGTGACCCAGCCCGACCCCACGCCCGCGGTCCCGGACGACTTCCACTTCGACACCCGTACGGACCTGCGCCCCGACCAGAAGGCCGAGGTCCTCATCCAGGCGCTGCCGTGGCTGCAGAAGTTCGCCGGGGCGCTCGTCGTCGTCAAGTACGGCGGCAACGCCATGATCGACGACGAGCTCAAGCGTGCGTTCGCGCAGGACATGGTGTTCCTGCGCCAGGTCGGCCTCAAGCCGGTCGTCGTGCACGGCGGTGGCCCGCAGATCAGCTCGATGCTGGACCGTCTGGGCATCGAGTCGGAGTTCCGCGGCGGCCTGCGCGTCACCACGCCCGAGGCGATGGACGTCGTGCGCATGGTCCTCACGGGCCAGGTGTCGCGCGAGCTCGTCGGGCTCCTCAACGCGCACGGCCCGCACGCCGTGGGCCTGTCCGGCGAGGACGGCGGTCTGTTCCAGGCCCGCCGTCGGCACGCGTTCGTCGACGGCGAGCCGGTCGACGTCGGCCTCGTCGGGGACGTCGTGAAGGTCAACCCGAGCGCCGTGCAGGACCTGCTCGACGCGGGCCGGATCCCCGTGGTCAGCACGGTCGCGCCCGACATCGACGACCCGACGCAGGTGCTCAACGTCAATGCCGACACGGCGGCGGCGGCGCTCGCGGTCGCGCTCGGTGCGCGCAAGCTCATCGTCCTGACCGACGTCGAGGGCCTCTACCTGAACTGGCCGGACCGCAGCTCGCTCGTGCGGCGCCTCAGCGCGAGCGACCTCGCGGAGGTCCTGCCGTCGCTCGACTCCGGCATGCGGCCGAAGATGGAGGCCTGCTGGCGCGCCGTGACGGGCGGGGTCGGTCGCGCGCACGTCATCGACGGTCGTGCGCCGCACTCGATCCTGGTCGAGGTGTTCACGTCTGACGGCATCGGCACGATGGTGCTGCCCGACGAGGAGCCCGCCGACGCCCCCTTCACGGCCCCGATCCCCGTCATCCACCCGGAGGTGTCCGCGTGAGCGAGCCGACGACCACGCCGGCCGCCGCGCCGGTGCCCACCGCTGCTCCCGCCGCGGCGCCCGCAGGGCCGACGACGCGGCGTGCGCTGCGACAGGCCGCGTCGACCGTCGACGGCATCCCGGTCGCCGTCGCCGAGGGCTCGGTCGCGCAGTGGACCGAGCGCTACACGCACGCGGTCATGGACACGTTCGGACCGCCGCAGCGCGTGCTCGTCCGCGGTGAGGGGCCGTACGTGTGGGACGCCGACGGCAACCGCTACCTCGACCTGCTCGGGGGGATCGCGGTCAACAGCCTCGGCCACGCGCACCCGACCCTGACGGCCGCGATCAGCGCGCAGCTGGGCACGCTCGGTCACGTCTCGAACTTCTTCGGCAGCCCCACGCAGATCGCGTTCGCCGAGCGCCTCATCGAGCTCGCGCAGGCGCCCGAGGGCTCGCGCGTCTTCCTCACCAACTCCGGCACGGAGGCCAACGAGGCGGCGTTCAAGCTCGCGCGCCGCACGGGCCGCACGCGGATCATCGCGCTCGAGGGCGCGTTCCACGGGCGCACGATGGGCGCGCTCGCGCTGACGCACAAGGCCGCGTACCGCGAGCCGTTCGAGCCGCTGCCGCCGGGCGTCGAGTGGGTGCCGTTCGGCGACTCCCTCGCGCTCGAGGCCGCGCTCGCGCCGGGCGACGTGGCTGCGGTGTTCGTCGAGCCGCTGCAGGGGGAGGCGGGCGTGCTGCCGCTGCCCCCGGGCTACCTCGCGCGAGCCCGTGAGCTCACGGCGCGGCACGGGACGCTCCTGATCCTCGACGAGGTGCAGACCGGCATGGGACGCACGGGCGAGTGGTTCGCGCACCAGCTGCCGCACATCGGTGGGGGAGTCGTACCGGACGCGGTGACGGTCGCCAAGGGGCTCGGCGGCGGTTTCCCGGTCGGCGCTCTCATCGCGTTCGGCGACACGGCCGCGACGCTGATCGGCCGCGGCCAGCACGGCACGACGTTCGGCGGGAACCCCGTGGCGTCGGCCGCGGGCCTCGCCACGATCGGCGTGATCGAGCGCGACGGCCTGCTGGCCCACGTGCGCGACGTCGGTGCGCGGCTGCGCGAGCGCGTCGCGGAGCTCGACAACCCGCTCGTCGACTCCGTGCGCGGCGAGGGCCTCCTCGTGGGCATCGGTCTGAGCTCGGCCGTGGCGCCCGCGGTCGCGTCGCGGGCGCTCGCCGCCGGCTTCGTCGTGAACCCCGTCAACCCGACGACGATCCGGCTCGCGCCGCCGTTCGTCGTGACGCACGAGCAGCTCGGCACGTTCGTCGACTTCCTCGCCGAGCTCGACCCTGCCGAGGTGGCCGCGTGACCCGCCACTTCCTGCGCGACGACGACCTGACGCCCGACGAGCAGGCGCAGGTCCTCGAGCTCGCGCTCGCGTTCTGCGACGACCGCTACATCCGCAAGCCGCTCGCCGGCCCGCGCGCGGTCGCGGTCATCTTCGACAAGCCGACGCTGCGCACCCAGGTGTCGTTCAGCACGGGGATCGCCGAGCTGGGCGGGTTCCCGCTCGTCGTCGACGGCAAGCTCGCCCAGATCGGCACGCGCGAGTCGATCGCGGACACCGCCCACGTGCTCGGCCGCCAGGTCGCGGCGATCGTGTGGCGCACGCACGAGCAGTCGCGCATCGAGGAGATGGCCGCGGTCGCGGGCGTCCCCGTGGTCAACGCGCTCACGGACGACTTCCACCCGTGCCAGATCCTGGCGGACCTCGCGACCGTGGCGCAGCATCGCGGCGGGGTCGCGGCGCTGCCGGGCCTGACCCTCGCGTTCGTCGGCGACGGCGCGAACAACATGGCGCACTCGTACCTGCTGGGCGGCGCGACCGCGGGCATGCACGTGCGGATCGGCTCGCCCGAGGGCTTCCGCCCGGACCCGGCCGTGGTGGCCGACGCCGAGCGGATCGCGGCGGCCACGGGCGGCTCGGTCGCCGTCGTGGGCTCGCTGGCCGAGGCCGTCTCGGGTGCGGACGTCGTCGCGACCGACACGTGGGTCTCGATGGGCCAGGAGTCCGACTCGCTGGACCGTGAGACGCCGTTCGTGCCGTTCCGGGTCGACGCGGCGGCGCTCGCGCTCGCGGCGCCCGGTGCGCACGTCCTGCACTGCCTGCCGGCATACCGCGGCAAGGAGATCACCGCCGAGGTGATCGACGGCCCGCAGTCGATCGTGTGGGACGAGGCCGAGTTCCGGCTGCACGCCCAGAAGGCGCTCCTGACGTTCCTCCTCGAGGCCAGGTGAGCGTGATGACCCTCCCGGGCACGACGAACGGCGCGCCGCGCGCGACCGCGCCGCAGACCAAGGCGGCGCGCCAATCGCTGGTCGCCGCGCTGCTCACGCGCGAGGCGGTGCACTCGCAGCAGCAGCTCGCCGAGCTGCTCGGCGACGCGGGCGTCACGGTCACGCAGGCGACCCTCTCGCGCGACCTCGTCGAGCTCCAGGCGGTCAAGGTGCGTACCCCGTCGGGTGCGCTCGTGTACGCCGTGCCCGGGGAGGGCTCGGTGCGCACCCTGCCGACCGCGCCCGCGGCCGACGCCGAGCACCTCGCCGCGCGGCTCGAGCGGTTGTGCACCGAGCTGCTGCTGACCGCGGAGTCGTCGGGCAACCTCGTCGTGCTGCGCACCCCTCCGGGCGGCGCGCAGTACCTGGCCTCGGCGATCGACCACTCCGTCCTCCCCGCCGTGCTCGGCACGATCGCGGGGGACGACACGATCCTCGTCGTGTCGCGCGACCCCGACGGCGCCGCACTGGCGTCGCGGTTCCTCACCCTCGCGACCGGGACCTCGTAGGCCCGGCACGACCGCTCGACCCTCGTCCTCTCGCACCACCCGAACCCAGCTCGTAGAAAGTGACATCTCATGACTGAGCGCGTCGTCCTCGCGTACTCCGGCGGTCTGGACACCTCCGTCGGCATCGGCTGGATCGCCGAGGCCACCGGCGCCGAGGTCATCGCCGTGGCGGTCGACGTCGGCCAGGGCGGTGAGGACCTCAACGTCATCCGCCAGCGGGCGCTCGACTGCGGCGCGGTCGAGGCCTACGTGGCCGACGCCCGCGACGAGTTCGCCGAGGAGTACTGCATGCCGGCGCTGCAGGCCAACGGCCTGTACCTCGACCGCTACCCGCTGGTCTCGGCGCTGTCCCGTCCGGTGATCGTCAAGCACCTCGTGCGCGCCGCGCGCCAGTTCGGCGCGACGACCGTCGCGCACGGCTGCACGGGCAAGGGCAACGACCAGGTGCGCTTCGAGGTCGGCATCACCTCGCTCGCCCCTGACCTGACCTGCCTCGCCCCGGTGCGCGACCTCGCGCTCACGCGCGACAAGGCGATCGAGTTCGCCGAGAAGCACAAGCTCCCGATCGCGACCACCAAGCACAACCCGTTCTCGATCGACCAGAACGTGTGGGGTCGCGCGGTCGAGACCGGATTCCTCGAGGACATCTGGAACGGCCCGACGAAGGACGTCTACACCTACACCGACGACCCGACGTTCCCGCCGGTCGCCGACGAGGTCGTCATCACGTTCGAGCAGGGCGTCCCGGTCGCGCTCGACGGCGTGCCGGTCACGCCGCTGCAGGCGATCCAGGAGATGAACCGCCGCGCAGGCGCCCAGGGCGTCGGTCGGATCGACATCGTCGAGGACCGCCTGGTCGGCATCAAGTCGCGCGAGGTCTACGAGGCGCCGGGCGCGATCGCGCTCATCGCCGCGCACCAGGAGCTCGAGAACGTGACGATCGAGCGCGAGCAGGCGCGCTTCAAGCGCCAGGTCGAGCAGCGCTGGACAGAGCTGGTGTACGACGGCCAGTGGTTCAGCCCGCTCAAGCGCTCGCTCGACACGTTCATCGCGGACACGCAGCGCTACGTCTCGGGCGACATCCGGCTCGTCCTGCACGGCGGGCGCGCCACGGTCAGCGGCCGCCGCTCGGACTCGTCGCTGTACGACTTCAACCTCGCCACGTACGACACGGGCGACACGTTCGACCAGGCGTCGGCGAAGGGCTTCATCGAGATCTACGGCCTGTCGAGCAAGCTCGCCGCCGCGCGCGACGTGCGGTTCGGCAACGGTGTGGACCTCGGCACGCAGGGCGGTATCGATGCCTGAGTCGCCAGCGGCCGGTCAGCCGGACGCGCCGCTCGCCCTGTGGGGCGGCCGGTTCGCGTCCGGCCCGGCCGCGGCCTTGGCCGAGCTGTCGCGCTCGACCCAGTTCGACTGGCGCCTCGCGGACGTCGACATCTCGGGCTCGGTCGCGCACGCGCACGTCCTGCACGTGGCGGGTCTGCTGTCCGACGACGAGGTCGCCGGCATGGTCGACGCGCTCGAGCGGCTGCGGACCGACGTGGCGTCGGGTGCGTTCGGCCCCACGCCGGACGACGAGGACGTGCACACCGCGCTCGAGCGCGGTCTGATCGAGCGGGCCGGCGCGGACCTGGGCGGCAAGCTGCGCGCGGGTCGCTCGCGCAACGACCAGATCGCGACGCTCGTGCGCATGTACCTGCGCCGCGAGGCACGCGCGATCGCCGGGCTGGTGCTCGACGTGGTCGACGCGCTCACCGCGCAGGCGACCGCCGCGGGGGACGCGCCCATGCCGGGCCGCACCCACCTGCAGCACGCCCAGCCGGTGCTGCTCGCGCACAGCCTGCTCGCGCACGCATGGCCGCTGCTGCGCGACGTCGAGCGCTACGTCGACTGGGACCGGCGCGCCGCGGTCTCGCCGTACGGCTCGGGTGCGCTCGCCGGCTCGTCGCTGGGCCTGGACCCGGCGGCGGTCGCCGCCGAGCTCGGCTTCGACGCGCCGGTCGAGAACTCGATCGACGGCACGGCCTCGCGTGACGTGGTCGCCGAGTTCGCGTTCGTCTCGGCGATGCTCGCGGTCGACCTGTCGCGGCTCGCGGAGGAGATCATCCTGTGGGCCACCAAGGAGTTCGGCTTCGTGCGGCTGCACGACTCGTTCTCGACCGGGTCGAGCATCATGCCGCAGAAGAAGAACCCGGACATCGCCGAGCTCGCGCGCGGCAAGGCGGGCCGGCTCGTCGGTGACCTCACGGGCCTGCTGACGACGCTCAAGGGGCTGCCGCTCGCCTACAACCGCGACCTGCAGGAGGACAAGGAGCCGGTCTTCGACCAGGTCGACCAGCTCACGGTCCTGCTGCCGGCGTTCGCCGGCATGGTCGCGACGCTCACGTTCGACACGGACCGCCTCGCCTCACTGGCGCCGCAGGGCTTCTCGCTCGCGACGGACATCGCCGAGTGGCTGGTGCGCGAGGGCGTCCCGTTCCGGGTCGCGCACGAGGTCGCGGGGGAGTGCGTGCGCGCGTGCGAGGCGCACGAGCCCGCGATCGAGCTGTGGGAGCTGACCGACGACGAGCTCGCCGCGATCTCGCCGCACCTGACGCCCGCGGTGCGCGAGGTGCTCTCGGTCGAGGGGTCGCTCGCGTCGCGCTCCGCGTACGGCGGGACCGCCCCGGTGCGGGTCGCCGAGCAGCTCGGGCGCGCGCAGGGTCGCGCGGCGGAGCTGCGCGGCTGGGCGTCCTGACGGCCCGCATGTCCGCTCCGTCCGACGAGGGCGCGCTCACGACGATCGTCGAGCGCGCCCTCGCGGCGTCCCCACGGCTCGGTCCCGTGCGCGCCGTCTGCCTCGACGGCCCCGCCGGCTCGGGCAAGACGACGGCCGCAGCGGGTGTGCTCGAGGCGGCCTCCGCCTGCGGGACGCGCGCGGTCGTCGTGCACCTCGACGACCTGTACGAGGGCTGGTCCGGGCTCGAGGGCTCGTTGTGGCCGCGCCTGTCCGCGCAGGTGCTCGAGCCCCTGCGCCGCGGTCTGCCCGGCAGGTTCCAGCGCTACGACTGGGCCACGGGCGCCTTCGCGGACTGGATCGACGTGCCCGTCCCCGAGCTGCTCGTGCTCGAGGGCTGCGGCTCGGCGCGCCGCGAGTGCGACGCGTGGGCGGTCGTGCGCGTCTGGGTCGAGGCTCCCGACGAGCTGCGTCTCGCCCGTGGTCTGGCACGGGACGGCGTGGCCGCGCGCGAGCAGTGGCTGCGGTGGATGGACGACGAGCGCGCGCACTTCGCGCGGGAGAGCAGTCGTGAACGGGCCGACATCCGCCTGGACGAGTTTGGCAGGATGACCCCGTGACGCCCTTCGCCGACGCCCCGAGCGCTCCCGAGCCCGCGGGCTCGTCGGCGCCCGGTGCGCTGCCGGGGTCCGGGTCCCGGGTCGACGTCCCGGGCAACCCCACCGAGGGCGCTCGGACGGGGACCACCGCCGATGGACGAGCGGACGGACGCGATGCGCCCCGACCCCCGCACGTCGCGGACCCGCGCCGGTTCGTCGCGGTCCCGGCCCGCAGCTGGTACGCGCGGGACGTGCACGCGGTCGCCAAGGACCTGCTCGGCGCGTTCGTCACGACGAGCACGCCGGACGGCACCGTCACGATCCGCCTCACGGAGGTCGAGGCCTACGCGGGTGCGCTGGACCCGGGCTCGCACGCGTTCCGCGGGCGCACCGCACGCAACGCGGTGATGTTCGCCGAGCCGGGCCGTCTGTACGTGTACCGCCACCTCGGTCTGCACCACTGCGTGAACGTCGTCGCCGAGCCCACCGGTCAGCCCGCGGCGGTCCTGCTGCGCGCCGGCGAGGTCGTCGACGGGGCCGAGCTGGCCTGGCGTCGCCGCGAGGCGGTCGGGGTCGTCGACTCCGAGCGGCAGCTCGCGCGCGGCCCGGCCCGGCTCGCCGTGTGCCTGGGCATCGACCGCGCGTGGAACGGCGCGGACCTCACCGAGGCGGGCGGACGCGTGGTGGTGCACCGACGCGAGGCGCCCACGCACACGACGCACGCGAGCGGTCCGCGCGTCGGCGTCTCGGGCCCCGGCGGCGACTCGACGCGCCACCCGTGGCGCTACTGGATCACCGGTGAGCGCACCGTGTCCGCCTACCGTCCCGCCTACCGGTCGGCCACTCGGGCCGCGGCCTCGTCGGACGGCTATCGGACGCCGGCGTCGGAAGACGCCCCGTGACGGGGCGACGGCGTCGGCCGCACGCGCCTCGACCTGACGGGCCCCGACCACACGCAGAACCGCGCTGACCTCACGCCGTGCCTCGAGCGCGGCCCTTCGACCGGAGACCGAACGTGACGCACATCCTCGACGAGCTCGCCTGGCGCGGGCTCATCGCCCACACCACCGACACCGACGCGCTGCGCGACGCGCTGTCCGCAGGGCCGGTGACGCTGTACTGCGGCTTCGACCCCACGGCACCGAGCCTGCACATCGGCAACCTCGTCCAGATCCTCACGGTCCGCAGGCTGCAGGACGCCGGCCACCGCCCGATCGCGCTCGTCGGCGGCGCCACGGGCCTGATCGGCGACCCGAAGATGACGGGGGAGCGCACCCTGAACTCGCGCGACGTCGTCGCCGGCTGGGTCGAGCGGATCCGGGGTCAGATCGCTCCGCTCCTGCGGTTCGACGGTGAGAACGCCGCGACGATGGTGAACAACCTCGACTGGACGGCACCGATGTCCGCGATCGACTTCCTGCGCGACGTCGGTCAGCACTTCCGGCTCGGCACGATGATCGCGAAGGACACCGTCGCGCGCCGCCTGGCCAGCGACCAGGGGATCTCGTTCACGGAGTTCAGCTACCAGGTGCTCCAGGGGATGGACTACCTCGAGCTCTTCCGCAGGCACGGCGTCACGCTGCAGACGGGCGGCTCCGACCAGTGGGGCAACCTGCTGTCGGGCGTCGAGCTGATCCGCAAGGTCGAGGGCACCGGTGTCCACGCGCTGACGACGCCGCTGATCACCAAGGCCGACGGCACGAAGTTCGGCAAGACCGAGTCCGGGACCGTCTGGCTCGACCCGCAGATGACGACGCCGTACGCCTTCTACCAGTTCTGGCTCAACGCGGACGACACCGACGTGCTCGGCTACCTCAAGGTGTTCACATTCCGCTCGCGTGAGCAGATCGAGGAGCTGGCGGACGCCGTGGCGACGCGGCCGGCCGCGCGTGAGGCGCAGCGCACCCTCGCGTACGACGTGACCGCCCTGGTGCACGGGGTGCAGGCGGCGGACGCGGTGGTCGCCGCGTCCCAGGCGCTGTTCGGTCGCGGCGCGCTGGGCGATCTCGACCAGGCGACGCTCGGCGCGGCTGTCGCCGAGCTCCCGACCGCGGGCGGCGCCCCGGGCGACCTCGTCGTCGACCTGCTCGCCGCGACCGGTGTCGTCAAGAGCAAGTCCGAGGCCCGCCGCGCGATCGCCGAGGGCGGCGCCTCGATCAACAACGTCCGCGTCCCCGACGAGGACGCAACCCTTGCGCCCGAGGACCTGCTGCACGGTCGGTGGGCCGTGCTCCGCCGCGGCAAGCGCACGCTCGCGGTGGTCGACACCCATCGCTGACCGACCCGCTGGCCTGACGGCCACTGCTCGCGCGACGCCCACCCGGCCGCGCCGCACCCCGACGGGGCTCGCGGCGCGGCCGTCGTCGTACCCCTCCGGCCCGTGGACGCAGCGAACCGGGACGAAACGGCGGATGCCGTGGGCACAGCGGCCGGGGCCGGCCCTTCCAGACGGCATCTGCGCAGGTCAGCGCGCCGAACGGGCCAGGTGAGCGGCGTCACCACGTCGCGGATTTGCCCTCGGCGCCACGGGCTGCGTAATGTTCTCGATGTCGCCCGGCAGGGAGGAACGGACACGGAGCCGGATCCGCGAGGATCCAGGCGGTGGACGGTCCCGCAGGCGGCCAACCCCGATCAGATCGCAGGTGCTTCGTGCGCCTCTGGTACGGTCGGGCGCCCAGGATCCTGGAGGAAGAGCCGCTCGCAAGGGTGGTTCCGAAGAGCCGGGGGATCGGGTACAGTAGACAGGCCCCAAGCGCCGAGGCGCGAAGGGAAAGCGAACAAGCCTCTTGCTCAGGATCGGAAGATCCTGCGGGGATGCGCGTCTGTTCCTTGAGAACTCAACAGTGTGCCAAGTAGTCGATGCCAT
>NZ_LFKW01000137.1:0-369 GCF_001040865.1 Cellulomonas sp. A375-1
GCCAGGTTACGGCCCATGACCGCCAACCCCGTCACACCGATCTGCGCGATCCCGACCTGACCGCCGGGGGCGATGTCGACCATGCTGTGTGGTGCTCCTTCGGTTCGTCGCCGCGGCAGGGCCGGGCGGGCGTGAGTCCCCGCGTTCGTCGCGCCCGGGCGTCACGCGCCCTGACCGTGCGAGGGACCGACGCCACGGACCCGGCGGCTCCTGCCGGATGTCGTGGACCCGGCCGGTATGCCGGGAGAGGTGCCGCCTCAGCCTAGTAGCCCCGCGGGACGCCTCCGCGGGGCCGATCACGAGGCAAGACTCCTCACGGTCGGGCGGTCGGCGGCGTGAGGTCCTCGCGCACCGCGGCGGCGATCGCCG
>NZ_LFKW01000137.1:379-1845 GCF_001040865.1 Cellulomonas sp. A375-1
CCAGCGCCACGGCCGAACGGTCGGCCGCTGCGGCGGCCGCGCGCGCCGTGTCCTCGACGAGCCGGGCGAGCCCGGCCGGCCGCAGCGCGCACGCGCCGTCGGTGAGCCGCAGACGTACGAGCCGGCCGCGCGCGTCGACCTCGACGCCCACGTCACCTCCTGGTGACCGCGCCGCACCCCGCACCGCGTCCATGTCGTCGCGCAGGGCGGCCAGCTCCTGCGCGTGCCGTCGCGCGTCGACGAGCTCGGCGGCCACGCGCTCCTCGGCGCCGTCCACCCACACGCCCGCAGCCGGTGGAGCGGCATCCGGCACGCGCGGCGGCGGGGCGAGCGGCACCCCCGTGTGCGGCGTGGCGGACGGCGAGGCCTGCCCGGTCGCGGGCACCGTCCGCGGGACCCGCCTCGTCGCCTGCGGCACGAACCGGTCCGGGTTCCCGTTCGTCGTCGTCATCTCACGCCCCCTGCTCTCTCGTCGGACGCCCTCACGGCACGTCGCGACCGGACGCTAGCCACCGCACGCCGGTGCGTGTGCGCGTCCTCCACAGGCGACCGGCGCGCCGTGCACGACGCAGGTGGTGCCGTTGCCTACGCTCGGCAACCATGAGCCCCGCCGGTCCCGACGACGTGCCTGCCGAGTTCGTGCAGGCCCTGCGCTCGCTGCGCACGGTGAACGTGCGACCGGAGGTCGTGCTGGACGAGGTCCCCGGCCCGGCGCGCATCGCGCCGTACTCGGCCGCCCTCACTGCGGAGGTCCGCACCGCGCGTCGCTCCGTCGCGGCCGCCGAGCTCGCCTCGGGACGCTTCGTCGTGCTGTACGACCCGGCCGGCCAGGAGGCCTGGGACGGTCGGTTCCGCCTCGTCACGCTCGTGCGCGCGACGCTCGAGGCCGAGGTCGGCGCCGACCCGCTGCTCGCCGAGGTCGCCTGGAGCTGGTTCCTCGACGCGCTCGAGAGCGTGGGGCTCGAGCCGCACGCACCCGGCGGCACCGTCACACGCGTGCTGTCGCAGAGCTTCGGCGCGCTCGAGGTGCGCGCCGAGCAGACCGAGCTCGAGATCCGCGCGTCGTGGACGGCGACGGACCCCGACCTGCGCGACCACCTGCGCGCCTGGGAGACGCTCCTGTGCGCGGCGGCCGGGCTGCCCCCGTTGCCCGACGGCGTGGTGCCGCTGAGCCCTCGTCACTGAGGCGTCTCGGCGGGCCCGAGCGTCCGCGTGACCCCGTCCGGTGCGGGCCCCGCCCGACGTGCGCTTGCGCGATCTGACCGTCTTCGTCCGACCAGGGCTCAAGTCCCCGCCCGACCCTGCCGATCAGCAGGTCGTGACCATCGAGCCGCTGCGCCGCGCACCCGCCGCCCGCACGTCCGCCACGTCGGGGGGCCCGGTCGCGACCCGCCCCGCCGCGGCACATCACATGTGCGTGGTGGTCACCGAGCTCGCCGACGGCGACGGCACGACTCTCGTGCAGA
>NZ_LFKW01000137.1:1920-7268 GCF_001040865.1 Cellulomonas sp. A375-1
GAGCCGCGGCGAGCTCAGCGTGCTGCTCTCGGGCGGGATGCGCGGCGCCGTGGCCAGCGCGACCGCGCCGTCGTTGACCCGCACGCCGGCGGCGCCCCCGCCGCCCCCCGCGCTGCCCGAGCTGACGACCCGCGAGCTGAGCGTCCTCAAGCTCGTCGCGCAGGGCCGCAGCAACCGGCTGATCGGCGAAGAGCTCGGCCTGTCCGCCCTCACGGTCAAGAGCCACCTGGCCCGCATCTCGCGCAAGTTCGGCACCGGCGACCGCGCGCACCTGGTCGCGATGTCGTTCCGCGGCGGCCTGCTCGACTGAGCACCCGCGGCACGGGTACCCCTGCTGCCGGGCGCTGCCCTGTCCCGGCGTGCCGCCGGTGTGACGAACGCGGCGGGCACGAGATCCGCGCGGCCTGCACGGCCCGCGGGCCGTCGTCGCCTACGGTGGAACCATGCAATCCGTGGACGACGAGCGTGCGTCGGCCGTCGTCCCACCGGGCGACGCCCCCGAGGCGCCCGGCACCGACCACCCCCAGGCGCAGACCCCCGCGCCGGTCGTCCCCCTGACGGAACCCGCCGACGGCATCCCCGTCGTCGTCGAGACGCCGGCGGCACTCGCGGCCGTCATCGAAGCCTTCGGTGCCGGGACCGGTCCGGTTGCGGTCGACGCCGAGCGCGCGTCCGGCTACCGGTACGGCCAGCGCACGTACCTCGTGCAGCTGCGTCGCGAGGGCGCCGGGACGGCGCTCATCGACCCGATCGCGCTGCCCGACCTGTCGGCGCTCTCCGACGCCCTGGTCGGTGTCGAGTGGGTGCTGCACGCCGCGTCGCAGGACCTCCCGGGTCTGACCGAGCAGGGCATGCACCCGACGCGCGTGTTCGACACCGAGCTCGCGGCCCGGCTGCTCGGCATGGAGCGCGTGGGCCTGGCGGCGGTCGTCGCCGACACGCTCGGTCTCGGCCTGGCCAAGGAGCACTCGGCGGTCGACTGGTCGACGCGCCCGCTGCCCAGCGAGTGGCTGCGCTACGCGGCCCTGGACGTCGAGGTCCTCGTCGAGGTGCGGGCGGTGCTCGCCGAGCGACTGGCGCTCGCCGGCAAGGCCGAGTGGGCCGCTCAGGAGTTCGAGGCCGTGCGCACCGCTCCCCCGCCCGCCCCGCGCGCCGAGCCGTGGCGCCGCGTCTCCGGCCTGCACGCGATCCGTGACGCGCGACGCCTCGCCGTCGTGCGTGAGCTGTGGAGCACGCGGGACCAGAACGCGCGTCAGCGTGACGTCTCGCCCGGCCGGGTGCTGCCCGACACCGCGATCGTCGCGGCGGCGCAGGCGCTCCCGCGCTCGGTCCCCCAGCTCACCGCGCTGCCGCCGTTCGCGGGCAAGGGCACGCGGCGCCGCGCGACGCTCTGGCAGTCCGCGATCGACCGCGCGCTCGCACTCCCCGACGCCGAACTGCCCTCGGTGCGCGGCCCCAAGAGCGACGCCCCGCCGCCCCCGCGCGCGTGGGCTGACCGTGACCCGGCCGCGGCCGCACGCCTGACCGCGGCGCGCGACGTGGTCGCCGAGCTGTCGGCCCGGTACGCCGTGCCGGTCGAGAACATCGTGCAGCCGGACCTGCTGCGCCGCCTGTGCTGGACGCCCCCGCGGTCGCTCGACGCCGCGTCCGTGGCGGAGCACCTGATCGCGGGCGGTGCGCGTCCGTGGCAGGTCGGCCTCGTCACCGAGCCGCTCGCCGCGGCCTTCGCGACGCTCGGCGACTGACCCAGCGCGCCGTCGGACGCACGGCGACCCGGCCTGACCTCTCCCGCCGCAGCTCAGCGGATGTTACTCTCGAGTAACTTCGGTCTCGTGGGCCGAAGGTCCTGCGCTCCGCATGATCCACACGGAGGTAGGACAGCTACCGCACTCCCCGGTCCCGCCCGACCGTACGGACACCGTCGTCCCCAGGAGGCCCCGATGCCCGCCGCATCTCGAGCTCGTCGCACCGTCTTCGTCGACGGGGTACGCACCCCGTTCGGACGCGCACGTCCCGACGGGCTCTACGCCCACACCCGCGCCGACGACCTCGTCGTCAAGACCGTGCGCGAGCTCCTGCGCCGGCACCCCCAGCTACCGCCCGCACGGGTCGACGAGGTCGCGATCGCCGCCACCACGCAGCAGGGCGACCAGGGCCTGACCCTGGGCCGCACGGTCGGGATGCTCGCGGGCCTGCCGTCGAGCGTGCCCGGCTACGCGATCGACCGCATGTGCGCGGGCGCCATGACGGCGGTGACGAACGTCGCCGCCGCGATCGGGGTGGGCGCGGCCGACGTCGCTCTCGCCGGCGGGGTCGAGCACATGGGCCGGCACCCGATGGGCTTCGACGCCGAGCCGAACCCGCGGTTCCTCGCGGAGCGGATCGTCGCCGCCGACGCGCTCAACATGGGCGTGACCGCCGAGAACCTGCACGACCGCTTCCCCGCGCTCACGCGCGAGCGGGCCGACGCGTACGGCGCGGCGAGCCAGCGCAAGTACGCCGCCGCCCTCGCGTCGGGCCGGATCGACCCCGACCTCGTCCCGGTCGCCACGCGCGACCCGGAGCAGGGCTGGGGCCTGGCCACGGCCGACGAGCCGCCGCGGCCCGGGACGACCGCCGAGGCCATCGCGTCGCTGCCCACGCCGTTCCGGCCGGGCGGTCGCGTCACGGCCGGGACGTCGGCGCCGCTCACCGACGGCGCCGCGTCCTGTCTGCTCGCGGCCGAGGACACCGCCGCCGAGCTCGGGCTGCCCGTGGGCATGCGGATGGTCCAGTTCGCGTACGCGGGCGTGGAGCCCGAGATCATGGGCGTCGGGCCGGTGCCCGCGACGCGACGCGCGCTCGAGCGCGCGGGCCTGACCATCGAGGACATCGGGCTGTTCGAGATCAACGAGGCGTTCGCGGTCCAGGTGCTCGCGTTCCTCGACGCGTTCGGCATCGCCGACGACGACCCCCGTGTGAACCCGTACGGCGGCGCGATCGCCGTCGGGCACCCGCTCGCGTCATCGGGCGTGCGTCTCATGACCCAGCTCGCGCGCCAGTTCGCCGAGCACCCCGAGGTGCGCTACGGCGTGACCACGATGTGCGTGGGCCTGGGCCAGGGCGGGACCGTCATCTGGGAGAACCCGCACCACGCCGACTACGTGCCGACGAACGACGAGGAGGTCGCCCGATGAGCGCCGACGTGACGACCGCGGCGGACGCCGCCCCGACCGACGCGCCCCCGGCGCCCCGCGCCGAGCGGGTCTCGCACGCCCTGGCCCGCGACGTGACGCTGCCCGGCGGCGCCGGCACGCTCGTCCTGGTCACGATCGACAACGGGCTGGACCACACGAAGCCGACGACCCTCGGCCCGCAGGGGATGGCCGAGCTCACGGCGACGCTGACCGCGGTGCGTGAGCGCGTGCAGGCCGGCCAGGTGCAGGCCGTGGCCGTCACCGGCAAGCCGTACTTCCTCGCGGCCGGCGCCGACCTGACCCAGGTCGCCGGTGTCGTCTCGCGCGACGAGGCGCTCCAGCTCGGCCGCCAGGGCCACGCCGCCTACGCGCTCCTGCAGGACATGGGCGTCCCCACGTTCGCGTTCGTCAACGGCGTCGCGCTCGGCGGCGGGCTCGAGCTCGCGCTCAACTGCCAGTACCGGACGGTTGCGGCCGACGTGCGCGCGCTCGCCCTGCCGGAGACGGGCCTGGGCCTGGTGCCCGGCTGGGGCGGCGCCTACGTCGTCCCGCGCCTCGTGGGCGTGCAGGCCGCGTTCGACGTCATCCTCGCCCGTCCCGCGGCCAACAAGCCGTACACGGCGCAGCAGGCCGCGCAGGTCGGCCTCGTGGACGTCGTGCTCGACACCGCGGACTTCCTCGAGGAGTCGATCCGCTGGGCCGCCCGTGTGGTGACCGGCGAGGTCGTCGTCGAGCGTCGCCCGCTCGACGACGAGGCGACCTGGCGGGCCGTGACCGACGCGGCGCGGAAGCGTCTCGACGCCACGATCGCCGGCTCGCGCCCCGCGCCGTACCGCGCGCTCGACCTCGTCGCCGCCGCACGCACGGCCTCGCGCGACGAGGCGTTCGCCGCCGAGGACGAGGCGCTCGCCGACCTGATCATGTCCGACGAGATGCGCGCGAGCGTCTACTCGTTCGGGCTCCTCTCGAGCGGCAAGCGACCGGTCGGGGCGCCCGACAAGGCGCTCCCGCGCCCGGTCACGCGCGTCGGGATCGTCGGTGCAGGTCTCATGGCGGCCCAGATCGCGCTCCTGTTCGCGCAGCGTCTCGGCGTGCCGGTGGTCATGCGCGACCTGGACGACGAGCGCGTCGCCAAGGGGCTCGAGGCGGTCCAGGCCGGCGTCGAGCGCCTGACCTCTTCGGGCCGGCTCTCCGAGTCGGCGGCGTCCCGGCTGCTCGGCTCGATCCGCGGCACGACCCGGCTCGAGGACCTGGCGGGCTGCGACTTCGTCATCGAGGCCGTCACCGAGGTGCTCTCGCTCAAGAAGCGGGTCTTCGCGGAGGTCGAGCAGGTCGTGGCGCCGGACGCGATCCTCGCGACCAACACCTCGGCGCTGTCGATCACCGCGATGGCCGCCGACCTGCAGCACCCCGAGCGCGTCGTCGGCCTGCACTTCTTCAACCCGGTCGCGGCGATGCCGCTGGTCGAGGTGATCCACGCCGAGCACACCTCGCCCGAGGCGCTCGCCACCGGAGTCGCGGTCGCCGCCAAGCTCCGCAAGACCGCGGTGCTGTGCGCGGACCGCCCCGGCTTCGTCGTGAACCGCCTGCTCGTCCTGCTGCTCGGCGTGATCGTCGACGCCGTCGAGAAGGGCACACCCGTCGAGGTCGCCGACCGTGCCCTGCGTCCGCTCGGCCTGCCCATGCCGCCGTTCGAGCTGTTCGACCTGGTCGGGCCCGCGGTCGGCCTGCACGTCCTGACGTCGCTGCGCGAGGACCTCGGTGACCGCTTCCCGCGTTCGCCTGGTCTCGTCCGGCTCGTCGAGGAGGGCGCCACGGTCGTCCTGCCGGCCCCCGCCAAGGGCCTGCCCAAGCCGGTGAACCCCGCGATCCAGGCGACGTTCGACGCCGCGCGCGAGGGCGAACTGCTCGCCCAGCCGCTCGACGAGGCCGGCGTCCTGGACGCGGTGCTCACCGCACTCACGGTCGAGGTCGGCCACATGCTCGACGAGCAGGTCGTCGCCACGCCCCAGCAGATCGACCTCTGCCTGATCCTCGGCGCGGGCTGGGGCTTCCACCTGGGCGGCCTCACGCCGTACCTGGACCGCACCGGGTACAGCGAGCGGCTCCTCGGTCATCGTCTGCTGCCCGACGGCGTGGCCAACGTCCGGAGCGCCTGACCGACCCACGGCG
>NZ_LFKW01000137.1:7359-14407 GCF_001040865.1 Cellulomonas sp. A375-1
TGCAGTGGCCTGAGCTGACGTTCGTCGGGAACCTCGATCCCCGCGCCGCGGTGAGCGCCACCCGGCTGCTCGCTGGCCTGGTCGCCTGGCCTGAGATCACCCAGCGCTGGAACGACGAGTCCGCGTGCGAGGGCATGACCGTGGGCGCGCTGACCTGGCACCTGGTCAACCAGCCGCAGCGGATCGTCGAGACGCTGCTCGCGCACGACCGCACCGACTCGCGGCTGTCCGAGCCGATCCCGGTCTCGGAGCACTACGCCCAGGCGCTGTGGATCCAGCAGGACCTGGACGGCCCCGCCAACCGCGGCGTGCGCGAGCGCGGCGAGGAGCAGGCCGTGGCCGGCCCGCAGGTCGCCGCAGCCGCCGCGCAGGACGCGCTCTCGCGGCTCGACGCGGTCCTGACGACCGTCCCTCCCGTCGTCGTCGTCCCGTGGACGGGTGCGGCGCTGGCGATCGAGGACTTCGTGGCGACCCGGCTGCTGGAGATCGTCGTGCACTCCGACGACCTGGCGGCCAGCCTCGGCGTGCCCGTGCCGCAGTTCTCGTACGAGGTCTTGTCCCCGGTGCTCACGCTCCTGGCGGACATCTCCCTGCGCCGGCACGGTCAGGACGCCCTCGTCCGGGCGCTGTCCCGCCCTCAGCGCGCGCCGAAGTCCATCAGCGCGTTCTAGCGGGCACGACGGCTCCGAGCGTGCGGCACGCGCGCGCGGAGCGCCGCGACGCCCCGACAGGCGTCGGTCAGAAGACCTGCAGGCCCCGCGCGCGGAACTGGCCGCGCACGCGCTCGACGAGCTCGGGGCTCGGCGGCTGGGTGTCCTCGAGCTCGTAGCGCATGCCGAGCTCGGCCCACTTGTCGCGGCCCATCTGGTGGAACGGCAGGACCTCGACGCGCGTGACGCACTCACCGAGCGAGGCGACGTACTCCGCGACCGCCTCGACGTTCGCCTCGTCGTCCGTCAGCCCGGGGACGAGCACGAACCGCACCCAGACCTCGGTGTCACCGTGCGCGGCCAGCCGACGGCCGAACTGCAGCGTCGGCTCGAGCTCGCGCCCGGTCGCGCGCTTGTACGTCTCCGGGTCGCCCGACTTCACGTCGAGGAGCACGAGGTCGATGTCGTCGAGCATCTCGTCGGTGCACTGCGCACCGAGGTAGCCCGAGGTGTCGATCGCGGTGTGCACGTCCATGGCCTTGGCGCCACGCAGCAGGCGACGCACGTAGGCGGGCTGCATGAGCGGCTCCCCGCCGGAGATGGTCAGGCCTCCCCCGGTCGCCTTCATGACGCCGCGGTAGCGCTTGACCCGGGCGAGGATCTCGTCGGACGTCACGTCGGTGCCGCGACGCATCTCCATGGTGTCGGGGTTGTGGCAGTACAGGCACCGCAGCGGACAGCCGGACAGGAACACGGTCATCCGCGTCCCCGGGCCGTCGACGGCGGTGACGAGCTCCCACGAGTGCACCGAGCCGATCTCGCCGGCCCGCACCGCGGCGAGCTTGGCGGAGCGGTCCTCGGCCTCCGCGGCCTCGAGGCCCTCGGTGCCCGCACCCTGCACGCGCCCGTGCGCGCCACCGACGAGTGGCAGCCCGAGCTCGACGACCGGGGCGCCGACCGGCTCCGTGACCGTGCTCATCGTCGTCTCCTCTCGTCGTGCCGGGCTTGGGTGTGCGGGTCGAGCTGACCGTGGGGCGGAGCCGCTGCCTGCTCGCGGCGACTCCTCCCCACGGGGTGTGTCAGACCGCTCCGTGGAACGTGCGGGACAGGACGTCGAGCTGCTGCTCGCGCGTCAGCCGGACGAAGTTCACCGCGTAGCCGCTCACGCGGATGGTGAGCTGCGGGTAGTTCTCCGGGTGGTCCATGGCGTCCAGGAGCGTCTCACGGTTCAGCACGTTGATGTTCATGTGGTAACCGTTCGACAGCGTGTACGCGTCGAGGAGGCCGACGAGGTTCGCGACCTGCTCCTCACGCGTGCGGCCGAGGCCCGACGGCACGACCGTCGACGTGAGCGAGATGCCGTCCTGCGCCTCCGAGTACGGCAGCTTCGCGACCGACAGCGCGGAGGCGAGCATGCCGTGCGTGTCGCGGCCGTTCATCGGGTTGGCGCCAGGAGCGAACGGCTCGCCGCGGCGGCGACCGTCAGGCGTGGAGCCCGTGGCCTTGCCGTAGACGACGTTCGAGGTGATCGTCAGCACCGACTGCGTGTGCAGCGCGTTGCGGTACGTCGGGTACTGGCGGATCTTGCGCATGAACGTCTCGACCAGGTACACGGCGATCTCGTCGGCCCGGTCGTCGTCGTTGCCGTACGTCGGGAAGTCGCCCTCGACCTGGTACTCGGTGACCAGGCCGTCGGCCGTGCGCAGCGCCCGGACCTTGGCGTACTTGATGGCCGACAGCGAGTCCGCCACGACCGACATGCCCGCGATGCCGCACGCCATCGTCCGCAGGATCTCGCGGTCGTGCAGCGCCATCTCGATGCGCTCGTAGGCGTACTTGTCGTGCATGTAGTGCACGCAGTTCAGCGCGTCGACGTAGGTCTGGGCGAGCCAGTCCATCATCTTGTCGAACTTGGCCATCACGTCGTCGTAGTCGAGGAACTCGCCCTCGACCGGCGCGGACACCGGCGCGACCTGCTTGCCGGAGACCTCGTCGCGACCACCGTTGATGGCGTACAGGAGCGCCTTGGCGAGGTTCACGCGGGCGCCGAAGAACTGCATCTGCTTGCCCACGCGCATCGGGGACACGCAGCACGCGATGGCCGCGTCGTCGCCCCAGTCGGCGCGGATGAGGTCGTCGGACTCGTACTGCACGGCGGAGGTGTCGATCGACACCTGCGCGCAGAACTGCTTGAAGCCCTCGGGCAGCGCGTCGCTCCAGAACACCGTCATGTTGGGCTCGGGGGCCGGGCCCAGGTTGTACAGCGTCTGCAGGTACCGGAACGAGGTCTTGGTGACGAGCGGACGACCGTCCTCACCCATGCCACCGATGGTCTCGGTCACCCAGGTGGGGTCGCCGGAGAACAGGTTGTCGTACTCGGGGGTGCGCAGGAAGCGCACGATCCGCAGCTTGATGACGAAGTCGTCGATGATCTCCTGCGCCTGCTCCTCGGTGATCACGCCGGCCTCGAGGTCCCGGTTGAGGAACACGTCGAGGAACGTGGACGTGCGTCCGAGCGACATCGCCGCGCCGTTCTGCTCCTTCACGGCGGCGAGGTAGCCGAAGTAGAGCCACTGCACGGCCTCTCGGCCGTTGCTCGCGGGCTGCGAGATGTCGTAGCCGTACGAGGCGGCCATCGTCTTGAGCTCGTTCAGCGCGCGGAGCTGCTCGGAGAGCTCCTCGCGGGCACGGATGACGTCCTCGACCGAACGCTCCATGTCGAGGTCGGCCTTCTCGAGCTTCTTGGCCTCGATCAGGGCGTCCACGCCGTACAGCGCGACCCGGCGGTAGTCGCCGATGATGCGGCCGCGGCCGTACGCGTCGGGCAGGCCGGTGATGATGTGCGACGACCGCGCGGCGCGCACGTCGGGCGGATACGCGTCGAAGACGCCGTCGTTGTGGGTCTTGCGGTACTTGGTGAAGATCTCGGTGACGACCGGGTCGGCCTCGTAGCCGTAGGTCTCGAGCGAGGTCTGCACCATGCGGTAGCCGCCGTTGGGCATGATCGCGCGCTTGAGCGGCGCGTCGGTCTGCAGGCCGACGATGACCTCGTCGTCCTTGCTGATGTAGCCAGGGGCGTGCGACGTGATGGTGGACGGCGTCTTCGCGTCGACGTCGTAGACGCCCTTCTCGCGCTCCGCCGGGAACATCTCAGAGAGCTTCGCCCAGACGCCGGTGGTCCGCTCGGTGGGGCCGGCGAGGAACGACGAGTCGCCCGTGTAGGGCGTGTAGTTCCGCTGGATGAAGTCCCGCACGTCGACATTGTCGACCCAGGGTCCGGTCACGAACCCCTGCCATGCAGCAGGCATCGTCGCCTCGAGGTGGTCGGTGCCGGGTACGGCCGTCGTGGACATCTGCGCTCCTTGTGGAATCTGGTCCGATGACTTGAACCTACGGAGCAATTGGTGGGATGTCTCGGGACCTTCGACCTCGTGGGCCTGTACCGCAGGTCACACCCGGTGTCGGGTCCCGTGCCGGGTCCCGTCGAGGGCCCGTCCGGCGCGCCCGTCAGGCACGTGTGAGGGCCGTGACGACGTCGCGCGTGATGTCCTGCGGCGTCAGGCGCAGCGTCCCGACGAGCTGGTCCCGCGACGCGTGCGGCAGGAAGTCGCGCGGGATGCCGAACGCCTGGACCGGCGTCGTGATCCCGTGCTCGGCGGCGCGCTGCGCGACGTGCGCGCCGACGCCCCCGTCGACCAGCCCGTCCTCGATCGTCACGGTGTGGTCGTGGTCGCCGACGAGCTTGGTGAGCGCCGCGGGGATCGGCAGCACCCACCGCGGGTCGACCACCGTCACGGCCAGGCCGTGCGCCGCCAGGGCCTCGCCCACCTGCAGCGCGCAGCCGACCATCGCCCCCACCCCCACGACGAGCACGCGGCGCGCCTGGGCGTCGTCGGCGTCGTGCCGCGCCAGCACGTCGACACCGTCGACGTCCTCGAGTGCCGGGATCTCGTCGACGAGCGCGCTCTTGGGGTAGCGCACGACCGTCGGTGCGTCGTCCACGTCGACGGCCTCGCGCAGCGCAGCCCGCAACGTGTGCTCGTCGCGCGGCGCGGCGAGCCGCAGGCCCGGGACGATCGCGAGCATCGCCATGTCCCACATGCCGTTGTGGCTCGCGCCGTCGTCGCCGGTCAGACCGGCGCGGTCGAGGACGAACGTGACGCCCGCGCGGTGCAGCGCGACGTCCATGAGGACCTGGTCGAACGCGCGGTTCAGGAACGTCGCGTAGACCGCGACGACGGGGTGCAGCCCGCCGAACGCCATGCCCGCCGCGGACGTCGCCGCGTGCTGCTCGGCGATGCCGACGTCGAACACGCGGTCCGGGAACTCCGCGGCGAACGGCGCGAGCCCCACGGGCTGCAGCATCGCGGCGGTGATCGCGACGACGTCCGGCCGACGCCGGCCGATGCGCACGATCTCGTCGGCGAACACGCTCGTCCAGCCGAACCGCGACGGCGCGACCGGCAGCCCCGTCTCGGGGTGGATCACCCCGACGGCGTGGAAGCGGTCCGCGACGTCCTGCTCGGCCGGCGTGTAGCCGCGCCCCTTCTCGGTGATCACGTGCACGATGACGGGGCCGCCGAACGCCTGCGCGCGGCGCAGGGCTCGCTCGACCGCCTGCTCGTCGTGCCCGTCGACCGGGCCCACGTACTTCAGGCCGAGGTCCTCGAACAGGCCCTGCGGCAGGACGACGTCCTTGATTCCCTTCTTCAGGCCGTGCAGCGCGTCGTACGCGAGGCGCCCGGGCGGGCCGGAGCGCTTCAGCGTGCGCTTGCCCCACGACAGGACGTTCTCGTAGCCCTGCGTGGTGCGCAGCGTGTCGAGGTGCAGCGCGAGCCCGCCGATCGTCGGCGCGTACGAGCGCCCGTTGTCGTTGACGACGACCACGAGGCGACGGTCCTGGCCCTCCGCGATGTTGTTGAGCGCCTCCCAGGCCATGCCGCCCGTCAGCGCGCCGTCGCCGATCACGGCGACCACGTGCCGGTCGGAGCGGCCCTGCAGCTCGTTCGCCTTGGCGATCCCGTCCGCCCAGCTCAGGGCCGTGGACGCGTGCGAGTTCTCGACGACGTCGTGCTCGGACTCCGCGCGGCTCGGGTACCCCGAGAGCCCGTCGCGGCGCCGCAGCGCCTCGAAGTCACGGCGACCCGTGAGCAGCTTGTGCACGTAGGACTGGTGCCCGGTGTCGAACACCAGCGTGTCGCGCGGCGACTCGAACACGCGGTGCAGCGCGATCGTCAGCTCGACGACCCCGAGGTTCGGCCCCAGGTGACCACCTGTGCGCGAGACCTGGTCGACCAGGAACGTGCGGATCTCCTGCGCGAGCGCGTCGAGCTGACCGGGA
Organism: Cellulomonas sp. A375-1; assembly: GCF_001040865.1. Classification (NCBI taxonomy): domain Bacteria; kingdom Bacillati; phylum Actinomycetota; class Actinomycetes; order Micrococcales; family Cellulomonadaceae; genus Cellulomonas; species Cellulomonas sp. A375-1. The sequence goes on from NZ_LFKW01000137.1 coordinate 13,351, forward strand.
GGCAGCGCACGCACGTCCGCGGGGGTGCGGACGCGCGACAGCAGCGAACGACTCACGCGTTCCTCCCACGTCCCGCCGGTGACTGACGTACCACTCTAGGACGCGTCGGGCCCGCGCGTCGCCGCACGGCGCCGTCGGCGGAACGTGACGAGCACGACGACGAGCGCGACGAGCAGCGCGAGCACGAGCAGCGGCACGAACACCGCGGCCAGGCTCAGGCCGAACGACGTGCCGTCCTCGATCGTCGAGACGACGGGCGCTCCCACGCCGAACGTGGTCGCGTTCACGGCCGGCCGCACGGTGGCCTTGCCCGCGTGGACGATCGCCGCGAGCACGACTCCGGCGACGAACGGCACCCAGGCGTTCTCCTGGACCCACGTGGACGACTCGAGGTCGGCCGCCGCCGACGTCGCGGCGAACACGATGCCCCCGGACAGCGGGCGGATCGCGGTCTGGATGGCGTCGTTGACGGAGTCCACCACCGGGACCTTGTCGAGGACGACGTCCGCGACGAGCAGCACCGTCCCGATGCCGATCGCCCACCACGACTCCATCCAGGTCAGCCCGCTGGGCAGCACGACCACGTCGGTGAACCGCGCCAGCAGCGCGACGACGAGGAACGGGATGTAGGCGTTCAGCCCTGCCGCCGTCGACAGTCCGATCCCCGTGAGTGCGACGAGCATGGCTGGACCCTACCGAGGCGTCACCCCGCGGTCGCGCCGTCGCGCGCCTGGAGCCCGTGCGCCCATACTCGCGGCATGGACGCCACGACCTCGGTGACGCTCGACCTGCCCGACGGCCGCACCCTGCGCGCGCACGCCACGACGGGCGACCCGGACGCGGGCGTCGTCGTGTGGCACCACGGCACGCCGCAGTCGGGGGCGTTGCTGGCGCCGGTCGTCGAGGCCGCCGCGCGGCGCGGGCTGCGGGTCGTGTCCTACGGCCGCCCGTCGTACGGCGGCTCGTCGGCCCGACCGGGGCGCGACGTCGCCTCCGCCGCCGGCGACGTCGCGGCGGTGCTCGACGCGTTCGGGATCACGCGCGCGGCGTTCGTCGG
>NZ_LFKW01000138.1:0-490 GCF_001040865.1 Cellulomonas sp. A375-1
CGCGCGCGGGTGGGTCGTCGCGCACCTCGTGCTGCAGCTCACGGGCATCGAGGACGGGGGTGCGTGGTGGGCGCCGCGCACGTTCGTCGGGTGGGTCGTGATGGTCGGCCTGATCGTGGCGAGTGCGCAGTGGGGGCGCGGTCGCTGGCGCCCGGGGCGGCGCTGGCAGTCGGTGCTCGTCGGGCTCAACGCGTTCGCCGTGCTCGCCGCCGCGGTGTTCCTGCTGTGGCTGCCCGGGCAGGGCGTCGGGACCGTCACGAGCGAGAACTGGTACGAGCCCCAGCCCGACGACGGGGTGGTGGTGGGCGGCAGCTACGCCGAGAACCTGTTCGTGTACGACGCGCAGGGTCAGCCGGTGGACGGCGCCCAGGTCTTCGACCAGGACGGCCGGCCGGTCACGCTGGGCGTCGGCTCGCTGCAGGAGGCCGAGACCTGGACGGGCGTCGGCTACGACGACGAGCGGAGCTGGCGCCTCGGCGGTGTGACGAGC
>NZ_LFKW01000139.1:0-20029 GCF_001040865.1 Cellulomonas sp. A375-1
CGGGCGCTCCCGTGGAGCGCTGGGTGTGCGTCACGTCGGTTCTCCCGTCGCATTCGGGCGGATCGTCCTGATGAGGTATCGGCACGCCGGGGACACGACTTGACCCCCGGGACGGGATCATGGGCGCATGACCGACGCCCTCGACTCGGCGATCCTGCGCGCGCTCGCCGCCGACGCGCGCGCGACCTACGCCCAGATCGGCGCTCAGGTCGCCCTGTCCGCGCCGGCCGTGAAGCGCCGCGTCGACCGCATGCGCGACGACGGCGTGATCCGCGGGTTCACGGTCCGCCTCGACCCCGCCGCCCTCGGCTGGCAGACCGAGGCGTTCGTCGAGATCTACTGCCAGGGCTCGACGAGCCCGGCGACCATGCGCGCCGCGGTCGAGCAGTACCCCGAGGTCGTGACGGCCAGCACCGTGACGGGCGACGTCGACCTCGTCGTGCAGGTGCGGGCGCGCGACATGCGCCACCTCGAGCAGGTGGTCGAGCGCCTCGCGGCCGAGCCGTTCGTCTCGCGCACGCGCTCGACGGTCGTGCTCTCGGCGCTCGTGCGGCGTCCCGACGTCACGCCCTGAGGCACCCTCCGGCCGGTGCCGGCCGGGTCTGGCGCCGCGGGCGGGCACGGCTCACGCCTTCGGTGCGGCTCCAGGATCCGCCGTGGGCTCGCCGGACGCGTGACCCTCGGCTGCGCCGGGCAGCTCGTCAGCGCGGCTGCTCACGACCATCACCGGGCACGTCGCATGGTGCAGCACCGCCTGGCTCGTCGACCCCAGGAGCAGCCCACGGAACCCGCCGCGCCCCCGCGACCCCAGCACCACGAGGTCGGACGCGGCCGAGAACTCGGTGAGCAGCTCGGCCCCTGTGCCGTCGAGCGCGAACCGGCGCACGGTGACCGCACGGCCGGCCGGCGGCTGACTGGCGAGCGCCCGGTCGACGACGACGTCGAGCCCCTCGGCCATGTCGCTCAGCACCTGCTCGTGGTCGACCGCCGCCGGCAGCCACGCCAGGACCCCCGTCATCGACCCCACGGGCACGCCCGAGACGGCCGTGAGCTGCGCATCCCAGGTGCGGGCCTCGTCGATCGCGCAGCGCAGCGCACGCTCGGCCTGCGGCGAGCCGTCCACGCCGACGACGATGCGGCGGACGGCCGGCACGGGCGGGATCTCTGCGCCCTCGGGCAGCTGCTGCCCGTCGTTGTCGCGCAGCGGCACCACCACGGTCGGGCAGTACGCGTGCGCGGGCAGGGCCGAGGACACCGTGCCGAGCAGACGGTCGGCGAACCCGCCGCGCCCGCGCGTGCCGACCACCGCGAGCCTCGCCTCGCGCGAGAGCTCGACGAGCACGCCCGCGGCGTCACCCGTGTGCACCTTCGCGGTGACCGCGACGCCCCGGCCGGAGACCCGGGCGGACGCCTCGGCGAGCACGGCGGCCGCACCCTCCTGGATCGCGGAGTCGTCGAGCGCTGCGTAACCGCCGTCGAGCGACGCCGCCGCGAACGACGGCAGCGCGTACGCGCAGACCAGGTGCAGGCGCCACCCGCGGCGCTCCGCCTCCGCCGCGGCCCAGTCGAGCGCATAGAGGCTCGCGGTCGACCCGTCGACCCCCACGAGGATCACGTCGTCGCGCGTCATGGCCCTGCTCCTTCGCCCGTCCCGGTTGCCGTGTCCCTCAAGTCAACACCAAGACTTCCTCAAGAGCGACGGGCCCGGGCGTGGACGAGCCGCGGATCGCGGCGCGCGCCGGTGCCGTGGCCGGTCAGGCGACGACGGCGTCCGACCACCCGAGCAGGTAGGGCTCCCAGTCCGGCCGGCGCGCGTGCACGCCGTGACCGACGATCGCCGTGTGCGGGGGCCGCGGCGTGAACCGCAGCTCCCAGCCGATCTCCGAGAGCAACCGGTCGGCCTTGCGGTGGTTGCACCGCGCGCACGCGGCGACCACGTTCTCCCAGGCGTTCGGGCCCGACCTGCTGCGCGGGACGACGTGGTCGATCGTGTCCGCCCGACCGGAGCAGTAGGCGCACCGCTCATGGTCACGCGCGAGCACCGCACGCCGCGTGATCGGGGCGTGCGAGCGGCGCGGGACCCGCACGTAGCGCTGCAGCCGCACCACGGACGGTGCGACGACGTCGAGCCGCTCGGAGTGCAGCACGCGGTCGCCGGGTCTCTCGACGACGGCCTTCTCGAGCAGCAGCAGCACCACGGCCCTGCGCACCGGAACCACGCACAGCGGCTCGTACGACGCGTTGAGGACCAGGGTGCCGCTCATGGGCGCGCAGCCCGTCCGGCGCGGGCGAGCGCGCCGGCTGGCACATCCCCCGGTACGTCTCCTGGCGCGTCCTTCGACGCAGTCATGGCTCGCGACGGCACGGCGACCTCCCGACCTGGTGGTCGGACCTGGCTGGCCCGACCGGACAAGCTTCGGTGCGCGATCAGACTAGCCTCACCGCCGCGGCGGCAGAGACGACGAGGCCCCGGCGACATCGTGTGTCGTCCGGGGCCTCGTGGCACGGCGTGAGTGTCAGCCGACTCGGATGAAGACCGGCGAGCTCTGCCAGATGGAGCGGAACTGGATCGTCTTGCCCGGGCGGGGCGCGTCGATCTGCTGGTTGCCACCGGCGTAGATCGCCACGTGGCCGGGGCTCCAGATGATGTCGCCCGGCTTGGCGTCGGCACGGGAGACGACCGTGCCCGCGTAGCGCATGCCGCTCGACGTGCGCGGCAGGCTCACACCGAGCTGCTTGTAGACGTACGAGATGAAGCCCGAGCAGTCGAAGCCGCTCGGCGACGCGCCGCCGGAGACGTACGGGACGCCCACGTAGCGCGCGGCGATCTCGAGGACCGCGTTGCCCGAGACCGCCTGCGGGATCGGGTTGTTCGAGACGCGGGGCGCGGTGCGCGAGGTGACCTGGCGCTCACGCGTCTGCGTCGCGGTGGGGGCGACGGTCTTCTTCTTGGGGATCGAGACCGAGAGCTTGGGGGCGTCGATGCTCCACTCGGCGCTGACCGGCGCGCTCACGACGGGCGCGGTCTCGAGCAGCGCGCGAGCCGAGGCAGTCAGCGCCTCGGTGTCCACGGCAGCGAGGGCACCGGCAGAGGCGTCGTCCGAGGGGGAAGCCATCGCGGGGGTGGCGCCGAGGAGCGAGACGACCAGACCACCCGAAGCGGCGACGACGGCCGACCGACGACCGACCGTGCCCATCTGCTCCGATGCAGCGGCTGCCAGTTCCGTCAGCGGCGTCGAGGGCCGACGAGCGGCCCGGTGACGTGCATGTGTCATGCGCGTTCTCCTAGTCGCCTACGAGGTCAGCTGTCGGGTTCGGATGGGAGAACACCCGGCCCTGTCCCAGACCGAGGTCTGCGACGGGGCTTCACCCCAAGGACACCGAAGTGCCCAGATTGGGTCCCCCGCCCCTGCCGGCGGTTCGTGCGGACCTCTTGCGGCGGCAGGGCTAGGCGTTCCGCTCGAGGGCTTCGTTGGAGGAGGGGTTCCGGTGAAGCAGGTCGAACGTACATGAGGGTGCCGCCGATTGTCACGTTCCGATCACGAAGGAAACGAGATCTGTCGGACGACCGACCAGGAGCATGCGCACCCCGATCGACGCCACCGCAGGTCACACCCCGTGGGAGCGTGCGTCACCGACGCGTCGAGGTTTCACCCCTCGGCGACCTGTCTCACGTTTCGGGCGATGCGGACACACCGGGGCATCGCGGGCGCGGCAGACCGTCGTCGCGACATCCCCCGTGACGCCCTTCGCGACGCCCCCGTGACGCTCCCGCAGCCGCGCGTCAGCGCGTGCGGATGAAGATGTGGCGCGCGACCTCGTCGGGCAGGTCCAGGACCACCGGCGCCCCCGGCACGCCCACGGTCACCACACCCGGCGCCTTCTCGACCGTGATCCGCGCGCCCGGCAGGATCCCGGCGTCCGCGAGGCGCGCGAGCAGCTCGACGTCGACCTGCAGCGGCTCGGCGATCCGCGCGAGCACCGCCGTCCCGTCGGCGCCCGACGTCGGCTCCATGAGCGAGGCCACGCCGTCGAGGAACTCGACGCGCGTCTGCTCCTCGCCGATCTCCGAGAGCCCGGGGATCGGGTTGCCGTACGGGTCGAAGTGCGGGTGGTCGAGCAGCGCGGCGAGGCGCTTCTCGACGCGCTCGCTCATCACGTGCTCCCAGCGGCACGCCTCCTCGTGGACGTACGGCCACTCGAGCCCGACGACGTCGGTGAGCAGCCGCTCGGCGAGGCGGTGCTTGCGCATCACGCGCGTGGCCTTGGCGAGACCGAGGTCCGTCAGCTCGAGGTGACGGTCACCGGTCACGACGACGAGCCCGTCGCGCTCCATGCGCGCAACCGTCTGCGAGACCGTGGGGCCCGAGTGCCCGAGCCGCTCGGCGATGCGGGCGCGCAGCGGGGTGATGCCTTCCTCGGTGAGCTCGTAGACCGTCTTGAGGTACATCTCCGTCGTGTCGATCAGGTCGCTCACCGCGTTGCCTCCCAGGTCGCCACGGCCGGTGCCTGGTCGGCCGCAGTCACAGGGTAGTTGGTCCACGACGTGGATCGAGGTCGCGGGGCTCTATCCTCGCCAGGTGCCCGAGAACGCGCCCGCCGCCGCACCCGTGTCGATCCCCGCCGAGCTCCTGCCGCGTGACGGCCGGTTCGGCTCGGGTCCGTCCAAGATCCGACCGGAGCAGGTCGAGGCCCTCGTCGCTTCCGGCTCCACGCTGCTCGGCACGTCGCACCGGCAGGCGCCTGTGCGCAACCTCGTGCGGCGCGTGCGCACGGGCCTCGCCGAGCTGCTGGGGCTGCCCGACGGCTACGAGGTCGTGCTCGGTAACGGCGGCTCGACCGCGTTCTGGGACGTCGCGACGTTCTGCCTGGTCGAGCGCCGCTCGGCGCACGGCGCGTTCGGTGAGTTCGGCTCGAAGTTCGCCGCCGCAGCCGCCCGTGCGCCGTTCCTCGAGGAGCCGGTCGTGACGACCGCAGCGCCCGGCTCGGTGGCCGTGCCCGGGCACGCCGACGTCGACGTGTACGCGTGGCCGCAGAACGAGACGTCGACGGGTGCGGTCGCGCCCGTGCGGCGCGTGGCCGGCTCGCACGAGCAGGGCGCGCTCGTGGTCGTCGACGCGACCTCCGCCGCGGGTGGTGTCGCCGTGGACGTCGCGCAGACCGACGTCTACTACTTCGCACCGCAGAAGTCGTTCGCCTCCGACGGCGGGCTGTGGCTCGCCGCGATGTCCCCCGCGGCGATCGAGCGCGCCGCCCGGCTCGAGGCGGGCCGCTGGGTGCCCGAGAGCCTGTCGCTGACGACCGCGGTGACGAACTCGCGCCTCGACCAGACCCTCAACACCCCGGCGATCGCGACGCTCCTGCTGCTCGCCGAGCAGGTGGACTGGATGCTGCAGAACGGCGGCCTGCCGTTCGCGGCGGGTCGCAGCGCGGCCTCGTCGGGCCACGTCTACGCGTGGGCGCAGGCCCGCGACTGGGCGACCCCGTTCGTCGCCGAGCCCGAGCACCGCTCGCCGGTGGTCGCGACGATCGACTTCGACCCGCAGGTCGTCGAGGCCGCGACGATCGCGCGGGCGCTGCGGGCGCACGGCGTCGTGGACGTCGAGCCCTACCGCAAGCTCGGCCGCAACCAGCTCCGCATCGCCACCTACCCGGCGGTCGACCCGCGGGACGCCCTCGCGCTCACCGCGTGCATCGACCACGTGGTCGACCAGCTCGTCTGACGCACGCCACGGGCTCGGCCGGCGCCCGGCCGAGCCCGTGGCACGTGCGTCAGGCCTGCGTCCGGCGGCGGTGGCGCATCGTCATGGCCAGCGCGATCGCGCCCGCGGCCACGAGCCCGCCACCCGCCAGCGCGACCGGCAGCGCGTTCGAGCCGGTCACCGAGAGCACCGGGGGCTCAGGCTCGTCGACGAGGACCGAGGTCCCCGGCGGGTTCGTGAGGCACATCGGGCTCGACGGCGGGTACGCGACGGTGACCGAGGCCTCCGGGTTCACCGCGAAGTTCACCTGCACGGACGGACGGACCCAGTCCCACTCGTCGCCCTCGACCCACGTGCCGTCCGGCAGCTGACGCCAGCCCGGCCAGTCGACGCCGACGCCGTTCTGCTCGACGGCACCCGGCCACAGCACCACGCCGGACAGCGGGAGCCCGGCCTGGACGTAGTCCGCGCCGCTCGGGTTGCGCCACGTGATCGTGACGGTCGTGTTCGGCGAGCCGATCGCCTCGACCGCGTACCGCAGCTTCGGGACGTCGTTGTCGCAGATGGGCTCCTTGACCAGGACCCGCAGCTCGCACGGCAGCGGCGGCGAGTACTCGTCGTCCGCGCCCACGGCCGACTGGTTCTCCTGCTCGCACCCGTACACGGTCGGCGAGGGGGACGGGTCGACGGCGGCGGTGGCCATCGAGGGCGCACCCACCACCAGTGCGGCGATCATCAGTGCCAGACAGGTTCGCAGGAGCTTGCGCATGAGGACGACCCACCGTCGTGAGAGCGGACTATTCGTACATTTCGGGACCATCCTCGCGCGTCGTGCGCGCAGGTCCTAGCCGCAGATCGGGTGATTTCGCGACTGGCTCGTCGCCGCCGACGTGCGGCGAGCGCCCGAACAGGGGACGCAGGTTGCCCCCGGCAGCCCGGCGGTGCGCCTCAGGCGGCGGTGACCTCGTCCGCGGCGTCGCGCGCGCCGGCCTCGGCGACCGCGTCCTGCCGTGCGGTGACCTCGGGGACGCCGGTCGCGCGCGTCGTCGGGTAGAGCACCTCGAGGTGCGGTCGGCGCAAGTGGTAGCGGACCTCGACGTCCCACGCCTTGCGCGCCCACAGCGCCGCACCCGTCGAGACGAGCAGCGCGGTGATCGAGCCGATCCCGATCGACCACCGGGCGCCGAACGTCTCACCGATCCAGCCGACGATGGGCGACCCCACGGGCGTCGCGCCCAGGAACACGATCATGTAGAGCGCCATCACGCGCCCACGCATCGCCGGCTCGGTGGTCATCTGGATCGTCGCGTTCGCGGCGGTCATCATCGTCAGCGACGCGAGGCCGACGGGGATGCACGCGATCGCGAAGGCCGGGTACGTCGGCATGAGCGCCATGACGCCGCTTGCGATCCCGAACCCGAACGCGGCGCCGATCACGAGCCGGACCCGCGGTCGCTCCCGCCGGGCCGCGAGCAGTGCACCGGTGAGCGAGCCGATCGCCAGGATCGACCCGAGGATGCCGTACTCCCCCGCACCCTTGCCGAACTCGCTGCGCGCCATGAGCGCGCTCGTGAGCTGGAAGTTGAGGCCGAACGTCGAGACGACCCCGACGACGACCATGATCACGACGATGTCCGTGCGACCGCGCACGTAGCGCATGCCCGCGCGGATCTGCCCCTTGCTGCGCGACGCCGTCGGCATGGGCCGGAGCTCGGAGCGGCGCATCGTGGTGAGCGCGAAGATCGTCGCGCCGAACGTCACGGCGTTGATGACGAACACCCAGCCGGTCCCGACCCACGCGATCAGGAGCCCGGCCACGCCGGGTCCGACGAGGCGCGCGGCGTTGAACGAGGCGCTGTTGAGGCCCACGGCGTTCGACAGCTTGTCGGGCGGGACGAGCTCGGCGACGAACGTCTGGCGCACGGGGCCGTCGATCGCGGAGACGCAGCCGAGCAGCAGCGCGAACAGGTACACGTGCCACAGCTGCGCGTTGCCGATGAGCACGAGCAGGCCGAGGCCGAGTGCGAGCACGCCCTGGCCGACCTGCGTGGCGATCAGGAGCTTGCGCCGGTCCATGCGGTCCGCGAGGAGGCCCGCGTACGCGGACAGGGCGAGCACGGGCGCGAACTGCAGCGCGGTGGTGATGCCGACCGCGACGCCCGAGTCGTCGGAGAGCTGCGTCAGGACGAGCCAGTCCTGGGCGACGCGCTGCATCCAGGTCCCGACGTTCGCCACCAGAGCGCCTGCGAACCACAGGCGGTAGTTGAAGAAGCGCAGGGAGTCGAACGTGCTCATGCCTGGGCGATCCTCCACAGCAGCTCGAGCGAGTCCGCCAGCCGCGCGCGTTCGTCGGGCGCCATCGCATCGAGCTGGCCCTCGAGCCAGGCCGAGCGGCGCTGCCTGGTCTCGCTGACCTCGGTGCGGCCGGTCTCGGTGAGGCTGACGACGACGACGCGGCCGTCCGTCGCGTGCGGCGACTTGGCAACCAGGCCGGCCTCGGCCAGGCAGCTCACAGTGCGCGTCATCGACGGCGGCTGGACGCGCTCGAGGTCGGCCAGCTGGCCGGGGGTGAGCGGACCGAGCTTCTCGAGGTGGACGAGCACCGAGTACTGCGGGTCGGTCAGGTCCGCGGACCCGCGCTCGGCGCGGATCCGGCGGGCGGCCATGATCACGGCACGGCGCAGCTCGGAGGCGAGCGCGGGGGCGGTGACGGTCATGTTGTGAGCATAACTCATTACTCGCGGTAATGACCTATGCGAAGGACTCCCCGCCTGGAACTCCCGCGGGAGCTCGCCGGGCGGCTCGTCGGGAGCTCGTCGGTACGACGACGCCGCCCGCCCCCGGACGGGGAGCGAGCGGCGTCGGTGGTCGCGCGGGCGTGCCGGTCAGGGGCGACCGAGCGCGCGGTACGTCCAGCCCGCGGCGCGCCACTGCGTCGGGTCGAGCACGTTACGGCCGTCGAGCATGTGCTTGCCGGCGACGACCTCGCCCAGCTTCTGGGGGTCCAGGTCGCGGTACTCCGACCACTCCGTGCCGAGCAGGACCACGTCGGCGTCGCGGACCGCGTCCAGCACGTCGGCGGTGTAGTGCAGGTTCGGACGCGCGCGCCGGGCGTTCTCGATGCCCTGCGGGTCGGTCACGACGACGTGCGCGCCGTTCTTCTCGAGCGAGTCCGCCACGGACAACGCCGGCGAGTCACGGATGTCGTCGGAGTTCGGCTTGAAGGTCGCGCCGAGCACCGTGATGCGCTTGCCCACGAGCGAGCCGCCGCACACCTCGCGCGCGAGCTCGACCATGCGCTCGCGACGACGCCCGTTGATCGAGTCGACCTCGCGCAGGAACGTGAGCGCCTGGTCGACGCCCAGCTCACCGGCGCGCGCCATGAACGCGCGGATGTCCTTCGGGAGGCAGCCGCCGCCGAACCCGAGGCCCGCGTTGAGGAAGCGGCGCCCGATGCGCGCGTCGTAGCCGATCGCGTCGGCGAGCTGCGTGACGTCGCCGCCCGTGGCCTCGCACAGCTCGGCCATCGCGTTGATGAACGAGATCTTGGTCGCGAGGAACGAGTTCGCCGCGACCTTGACCAGCTGGGCCGTCGCGTAGTCCGTCACGACGAGCGGGGTGTCGTCCGCCAGCGGCGTCGCGTACACCTCGTCGAGCAGCAGCTTGGCCGCCTCGCCCGCCTCCGTCGCGACGCCGTCCTGCGTCGGCAGGCCGTAGACGAACCGGTCCGGGTGCAGCGTGTCCTCGACCGCGAAGCCCTCGCGCAGGAACTCCGGGTTCCAGATCAGCGTGGCACCGGCGGGAGCCAGCTCCTGCGCGAGGCGCTCGGCGGTACCGACCGGGACCGTGGACTTGCCGACGACCACGTCGCCCGGCTGCAGGTGCGGGATCAGCGCCGCGATCGACGCGTCGACGTACGACAGGTCCGCACCCAGCTCGCCCTTGAGCTGCGGCGTCCCGACGCACACGAAGTGCACGCGCGCACCCGCGACCGCCGCGATGTCCGTGCCGAAGGTCAGGCCGCCCCCGGCGCCCGCCTCGAGCAGGAGCTCCGGCAGCCCGGGCTCGAAGAACGGCGCCCGGCCGGCACGCAGCGCCTCGACCTTCGACTCGTCGACGTCGATGCCGACGACCTCGTGGCCGAGGGATGCCATGGCGGCGGCGTGCACCGCGCCCAGATACCCACAACCGATGACGCTGATGCGCACGACAGCTCTCCTACTCGACGTTGGCTCCGCACGAGGGTACCGGCGCGCCGGGCCCCACCCTCACATCGGTGGTCCCACCCGACGCTCCCTCGGCACGTCGCGCCGTGGCAGACGCACGACGGGCCGGCCCCGTGAGGGACCGGCCCGTCGGGACGTGCGGGAGTCAGCCGACGAGCGACTCGATCGGCCCGCGCACGAAGTACAGGACGAACATCGCGGCGATGAGCCAGATGAGCGGGTGGATCTTGCGGGCCTTGCCCACGACGATCTGGAGGACCACGTGCAGGATGACGCCGGCGCCGATGCCCGCCGTGATCGAGTAGGCGAACGGCATGAGGATCATCGTCAGGAACGCCGGGATGGCGATCGTGTAGTCGTGCCAGTCGATGTCCAGCACCTGCGTGACCATGAGGAAGCCGACGACGACGAGCGCCGGGGCGGCAGCCTCCGACGGGATCACCGCGACGAGCGGCGCCAGGAACGTCGCGAGCAGGAACGCGATACCGGTGACGACCGACGCCAGGCCCGTGCGCGCACCGTCGCCGACGCCCGACGCGGACTCGATGTACGACGTGTTGCTCGAGATGCCCGCGGCACCACCGGCCGCCGCGGCGATCGAGTCGACCACGAGGATCTGCTGGGTCTTGGGCGGGTTGCCGTTCTCGTCGAGCAGGCCCGCCTCGCCGCCGACGGCGACCATCGTGCCCATCGTGTCGAAGAAGTCCGCGAGGAGCAGCGAGAACACGAGCAGCAGGACCGAGATCACGCCGATCTTGCCGAACGCGCCGAACAGCGAGAAGTGGCCGAGCAGCGAGAAGTCCGGCGTCGAGACGACGCTCGACGGCACCTTGGGCGTCGTGAGCTTCCAGTCCAGGTCGGTGAAGGCCTCGACGACGATCGCGAGCACCGTGGTCGCGAGGATCGAGATGAGGATGGCGCCGCGGACCTTCTTGACCATGAGGATGATGGTCAGGAGCAGGCCGAACACGAACACGGCCACGGGCCAGGTCGAGATCGAGCCGCCGATGCCGAGCTCGACGGGGACCGACGGCGGGAAGTCGGGGTTCCACGGCGCCGACACGAAGCCGGCGTCGAAGAAGCCGATGAAGGCGATGAACAGGCCGATGCCGACGCTGATCGCGGTCTTGAGCCACGTCGGGACGGCCTCGAACACCGCCTTGCGGAAGCCCGTGAGCACGAGGACGAAGATCAGCAGACCCTCGAGCACGACGATGCCCATCGCGTCCTGCCAGGTCATGCCCGGCAGGTTCGCGATCGAGAACGCGACGACCGCGTTCAGGCCGAGTCCGGCGGCGAGCGCGAGGGGGAAGTTCGCGATGACGCCCATGAGGATCGTCAGGACGCCGGCGACGAGCGCCGTCGTCGCCGCGATGGTGGCCTTCGGCGCCAGGGCGGCGCCGGTGCCATCGACCTGCCCCAGGATGATCGGGTTCAGGACGATGATGTAGGCCATCGTGAAGAACGTGACGAGGCCGCCACGGATCTCCGTCCCGATCGTCGAGCCACGCTCGGTGATGCGGAAGTAGCGGTCGATGGCGTTCTGGGGGGTGGGGGTCTCGGTGCGCTCTGGCGCAGCGGAAGTCGAAGCCATGCGCGCAGTGTGGCAGAACCGTGTTGCGCTGGTGACCGAGATGCGTGACAGATCGGACGCGCGTTCCGATGACCGGTCTGCGGCCCTCACGACATACTGCCGAGCATGCGAGGGATCATCCTGGCCGGCGGCTCCGGCACGCGTCTGCACCCGATCACGCTCGGCGTGAGCAAGCAGCTCGTCCCCGTCTGGGACAAGCCGATGATCTACTACCCGCTGTCCACGCTCCTTCTCGCGGGCATCCGCGACGTCCTGGTCATCACCACGCCGCACGACGCCGAGCAGTTCCGGCGCCTCCTCGGCGACGGCAGCCAGTTCGGCATCTCGATCAGCTACGCCGTGCAGGCCGAGCCGAACGGGCTCGCCCAGGCCTTCGTGATCGGCGCGGACTTCGTCGGCACCGAGAAGGTCGCGCTGGTGCTCGGCGACAACATCTTCTACGGGACGGGTCTGGGCGACCAGCTCCTGCGGTTCGCGGACGTCGACGGCGCCGCGGTGTTCGCCTACCGGGTCGCGGACCCCACCGCGTACGGCGTCGTGGAGTTCGACGACGAGGGCCGCGCGTTGTCCATCGAGGAGAAGCCGGCCCGGCCTCGCTCGTCGTACGCGATCCCCGGCCTCTACTTCTACGACAACGACGTCCTGGCCATCGCGCGTGACCTCGCGCCGTCCGCGCGCGGCGAGTACGAGATCACCGACGTCAACCGCGCCTACCTCGAGCGGGGGGCGCTGCAGGTGTCGGTGCTGCCGCGCGGCACCGCGTGGCTGGACACGGGCACGTTCGAGTCGCTGCTCGACGCGAGCGACTACGTGCGCGCGATCGAGCACCGGCAGGGCCTCAAGGTCGGGTCCCCCGAGGAGGTCGCCTGGCGTCGGGGGTTCCTCGACGACGACGGGCTGCGCGCGCGGGCGGCGGCGCTCGGCAAGTCCGGCTACGGCACGTACCTGCTCTCGCTGCTGGACGACCCGCACCGCTGACCTGACCCGGGCCGTCCGGCCCGTCACCATCCGGCTGGATCGCGTCGTTCGCACATCCCTGGAGGGTTGTGGCGATGTCCGTTTCGTCAGAGAATCGAACATGTGTTCGAGTCTCGTTCCTCGCCGGAGCCCTCCGGCTTCGCCGGCAGCGCCGCCGGGCCGTCGCGCCCGGAGTCTGACGGTGCGCGGGACGCCGAGGCCGTAGCGGCCCGGATCGCGGCGGTCGTGAGCGAGCTGACGGAGCTGGTCTCGGCCACGCACGGCGCCGCCTCGTGGTCGGGGCGCGACCGGGCGCGCGTCCTGTCGATGCTCGACCGCCTCCCGGCCCTCGCCACGAGCGTGCGTGCGCCCGTGCTCGTCGCGCAGCAGCAGGCGGCGTCGGACGCCGGCGCGCAGCGCGAGTTCGCCGACCTGCGGGCGCGGGCGATCGGCGGCACGCGCGGCCAGGCGGATCGTCAGGTGGACACCGCGCGCACCCTCACGCGGCTGGACGGGGTGCGTGCCGCGGTGCTCGAGCGGCAGGTGCTCGAGCCGCACGTCGAGGTGCTCGCCACGGTCCTGCGCGGCGCCGCGCCGCCCGTGGCGGAGTTCCTGTCGTCACCGCAGGGTCAGGCCCGGGTCGTCGCGCTCGCGCACGGGTCCGACACGCGGCAGTTCTCGCGGGACCTGGCGCTCCTGGCCGCGGCGCACGACCCGGCGTCGTTCGAGGACGAGCGCGAGGCCGCGCGTCGCGCGCGGTACCTCCACCTGACGCACGCGTCGGACGTTCCTGCGCGGGCGGCTCGACCCGCTGGCCGGCCAGGCGCTGCAGGCGGCACTCGACGCGACGGGTCACCGGCCCGACGACGAGCGCGCTCCGGAGCAGGCACGAGCGGACGCGCTCGGCGCACTAGCGCGCCACGCGCTCGGCACCACCGGTCCTGCTCCCGCACCACGCGCGCTCCCCGACGACCGACCGGCCACCGAGGACCTCCACCTCGAGGACGGGGCCGCGGTGACCACCCCCGGCGTCGTACCGCAGGTCAGCCTGCTCGTCCCCGCGGAGACGTGGTTCGCCGTGCGCCGCATGGCGGCCCACTCCGCCGCCGCCCGCACCTCCCGCGCCCCAGACGGTTCGACGCCACACGGGGAAGCCGGGGTCGCTTCGCCGACGAGCACGTGGGAGCCGGCGACGAGCGAGGACGGGGCCGTGGTGTCGGCGAGCGAGCTCGCCGCGGCGCTGTGCGACTGCGCGATGACGCGGGTGGTGATGAGCGCGCAGGGTGTCCCGCTCGACGTCGGCCGCACGCGGCGCATGTTCACCCCGGCGCAGCGGCGGGCCGTCGTGGCGCGCGACCGGGTCTGCGCCTGGAACGGCTGCGGCGTCCCACCGGGCTACTGCCAGGTGCACCACGTGACGTGGTGGCACCGGGACGGCGGTCGATCCGATCTGCGCAACGCCGTGCTCCTGTGCGACTTCCACCATCACGAGGTGCACCGCCTCGACCTGGACGTCACGCGCGTGACCACCGGGGTCGGGGCCGTCGCCGGAGGCGGGGCCAGTGGCGAGCCTGGTGGTCGGGCCGGGCGTGCGCGCTACGAGTTCCGCGACCGGCGCGGACGCACGCACAACGCTCCCGCACGGTCAGGTCCGCTTGGCCTCGAGGCTCCCGCGCAGGGGGCGAGCGTGGGGGTCGAGAGCGTGGGGGTCGAGAGCGTGGGGGTCGAGAGGGTGAGGTGGGGTGGTGGCTAAAGGGTGGCGATGAAGGACTGGACGGCGTCGTGGTGCGGGAGCAGGTCGGAGTCGAGCGCAGCGGCGAGCGAGGGGGCGTCACGGTCCTTGTCCGACAGGAGCAGGGACAGCGGTGAGCCGTCGCGTCCCACCGTGGGCCAGGCGATGGCGAGGGTGGGGTCGAGCGGGTCGATGCCGTGCTCGCCCGCGGGCGCGTAGGGCGCCGAGCAGAGGTAGGTCACGACGGAACCGTCCTGCAGGGAGAGGAACGCATGGCCCAGGCCCTCGGAGATGAACACGGCCTCGCGGGACTCGTCGTCGAGCAGGACCGAGTCCCAGGCGCCGAAGGTCGGGGAGCCGACGCGCAGGTCGACGACCACGTCGAGCACCGCGCCGCTCACGCACGTCACGTACTTGGCCTGGCCCGGAGGGACGTCGGCGAAGTGGACGCCCCGCAGCACGCCCGCCGCGGAGACCGACAGGTTCGCCTGACGCAGGTCGAGCGCACGGCCGGTGGCCGCCTCGAGGTCGGCGGCACGGAACCACTCGAGGAAGGACCCGCGCGAGTCCCCGAAGACCCGTTGCGTCACGCGGTACGCGCCCTCGATCGCCAGCGGCTCCCAGCTCATACGCGCTCCTCACTCTCGGCGAGCACGGCCGCGGCCGCGGCCGCCCAGCGCTCGTCCCAGCTCCCGATCGGCGCGACGCCGACCTCGACCAGTCTGCGGTGCCCGAGCACGGAGTACGCCGGCCGCGGCGCGGGACGCACGGAGGCCTCGGACGTGGTGGGCGCGACGATCGCGGGATCGAGGCCTGCCGACTCGACGACCCGCTGGGCGAACCCGTGCCACGTCGTGGCACCCGACGAGGTCGCGTGGTACGTCCCGGCGGGCGCGCCCGTGGCCACGAGGCGCACGAGGACGTCCGCGACATCGACCGTCCACGTCGGCTGGCCGTGCTGGTCGTCGACCACGTCGAGCGCGCCGCGCGCGTGGGCCGCACGGGCGATCGTCTTCGGGAAGCACGCGCCGTGCGCGCCGTAGAGCCACGCGGTGCGCACCACGAGGTGGTCGCCGCCCGACTCCGCGACGGCACGCTCCCCCGCGGCCTTCGTGCGGCCGTAGGCGCTGCGCGGAGCGGTGGGGGCGTCCTCGTCGTACGGAGCGGTCGCGGTCCCGTCGAACACGTAGTCCGTGGAGAGGTGTACCAGGCGCGCGCCCGCGGCCGTCGCGGCGCGCGCGAGGTTCCCGGCACCGACCGCGTTGACCGCGTAGGCCTCGTCCTCGTGCGTCTCGGCGTCGTCGACCGCGGTGTAGGCGGCGCAGTTGACGACCACGTCGGCGCCCGCGAGCGCGGCCGCGCACGAGTCCGGCGACGACAGGTCCACGTCCTGGCGGCCCAGCGCGAGGACGTCCTCGTCGAGCCGTTCCAGCCGCGCGACGACGTCCGTGCCGAGCATCCCTCGCGCCCCGACGACCACCCAGCGCATCACGCCTCGTTTCTCCCGTTTCGCCCGGCAACCCGGGTCGGGAGCACTCTAGGGCTCGCTACGCTCGACGGATGCGGCTTCTCGTCACCGGTGGCGCCGGTTTCATCGGATCGAACTTCGTCCTGCAGACCGTGCGCGAGCGACCCGACGTGCAGGTCACGGTGCTCGACAAGCTCACGTACGCGGGTGACGTGCGGTCTCTGGCGCCGGTCGCCGACGCGATCGAGGTCGTGCAGGGGGACGTCGCGGACGCCGCGCTCGTCGACCGGCTCGTGGGTGGGAGCGACGCGGTCGTGCACTTCGCGGCCGAGTCGCACAACGACAACTCCCTGGCCGACCCGTGGCCGTTCGTCCAGACGAACCTCGTGGGCACGTACACGCTGCTCGAGGCCGTGCGGCGGCACGGCGTGCGCTACCACCACGTCTCGACCGACGAGGTCTACGGGGACCTCGAGCTCGACGACCCGGAGCGGTTCACCGAGCAGACGCCGTACAACCCGTCGTCGCCGTACTCCTCCACCAAGGCCGGCTCCGACCTGCTGGTGCGCGCGTGGGTCCGGTCGTTCGGCGTGCAGGCGACGATCTCGAACTGCTCCAACAACTACGGGCCGTACCAGCACGTCGAGAAGTTCATCCCGCGCCAGGTCACCAACCTCATCGACGGCGTGCGGCCCAAGCTCTACGGCGCGGGCGCCAACGTCCGGGACTGGATCCACGTCGAGGACCACAACACCGCGGTGTGGCGGATCCTCGAGGCGGGCCGGGTCGGGCAGACGTACCTCATCGGCGCGGACGGCGAGCGCAGCAACCTCGAGGTCGTGCGCACGCTGCTGGAGCTGTTCGACCGGGCGCCCGACGACTTCGACCACGTCACCGACCGCGCCGGCCACGACCTGCGCTACGCGATCGACTCCACGCTGCTGCGCGCCGAGCTCGGCTGGGCGCCGCGGTTCACCGACTTCCGCTCCGGGCTCGAGGCGACCGTCGACTGGTACCGCGGCAACGAGGACTGGTGGCGGCCCGCCAAGGCGCGCGTCGAGGCGGCGTACGCCGCTGTCGGCCAGGCCTGACCGCACGCACGGGCGGACCAGAGGCGGTCGGGGCCCGGCACCGCCGAGCCGCGGCCGGACCAGGGCCGGCGTGGGGCGGGCTCTGGTCCGGCGAGCAGCGCGGTCGAACGGGTCGGTGGTCGACGGGCCGGCGTCAGACGACCAGCAGGGAGAACGAGCCCTTGCCGTAGCCAGCGACGTCCATCGTCAGGTCGGTGCGTCGCACGTAGGAGAGCACCCACGGGGCGATGTCGTTGGGCAGGGGCTCGCCCGGCTGGTAGACGCGGTCGAGTCGTGCGTGCGGCGCGTTCTCGTCGTTCAGCAGCGCCGCCGTGACGTTGAGGATCTCGCCGGCGTTCTCGGCGAGCGTGGTCGACAGCGCGCCGAGCTCGGCGGCCTCGTCGGACAGCCGCGAGGGCACGAGGCCGAGCGCGGCGCCGAGGCGCGCGGCGAGCGGGACGTCGAGCAGGGTGAGCGCGACGAGCTGGAACAGCCGGTCCACGTACACCCCGACGAGCGCGCCCGCCGCGGGGTCGACCATCGCGCCGCCGGTCAGGACCGTGATGTCCCGCCCGATCAGTCCCTCGTAGAGCTCACGGACCTGCTTGGCGTTCGGCAGGGGCGTCTGCGCGCTCATGCGAGCACCGGGTCGATGACCTCCCGGAAGGACTCCGGGGTGAAGGGCTTGGCGATCAGGAACAGCGCACCGGCGGCCTCGGCGGTCGCGCGCATCTCGGGCGAGCCCTCGGACGTCACGAAGCCGAACGGCGTCTGGAACCCGGCCCGGCGCAGCTCGCGCAGCAGCTCGATGCCGGTCATGTTCGGCATGTTCCAGTCGGACAGGACCACGTCGGGCTCCTCGGCCCGGACCGCGGCGAGCGCCTCGGCACCGTCGGACGCCTCGCGGACGTCCCAGTCGTAGCCGGCCTGGCGCAGGGTGCGGATGACGATCTGCCGCATGACGCGGGAGTCGTCAGCGACCAGGACGCTGATGCTCATCGGTTTCCTCCAGGGGTGGTGAGGGTTCCAGGGGCGGCGAACCACACGTCGACGACGAGCAGCCGGCCCCGCCAGGACAGCGGCAGGTGCTGGACACGGACCGCCCCGGCCAGCGGCGGGACGGCCGACCCGACCTGCGGCAGACCGAGGGTGCCGTGGTTCGGCAGCAGTGACTTCAGGTTGCCACCGACGACGTTGGCGATCTCGCCGAAGGCGTCCTCGAGGTCCTCGCGGGAGACCTCGTCGTCGTCGGCGAGGCCGAGCAGGGCACGCGCGAGGTCCTCGGCGGTGCCGTGCCCGGTCACCAGGACGGCACGGCCGGACCACTCGCCGAGCAGGTCCACCCAGGCGACGACCGCGTCGCTGAGCTCGGGCAGCTCGCCGTCCCACGGCAGGAGCAGGCCGAGGTCACCGTCGACCATCGCGGCGAACACCTCCTGCGCGATGGCGTGGACCTGGTCGTGGTCGACGGTCGTGGCGGTCATGCGGGCTCCTCGAGTGCGACGAGGCCGAGCAGGTCGAGCTTGTCGCGGATCGCGTCGGGGGTGAAGGGCTTGATGAGGTACTCGTGCGCGCCCGCCGCGAGCGCGCGCACGATCTGGCCGTGCTCGCTCTCGGTGGTGACCATCATCAGCGTGATGGCGCGCCAGGCGGGGTTCGCGCGGACCTCCGTGACGAAGGTCAGGCCGTCCATGACCGGCATGTTCCAGTCGATGCACGCGAGGTCGACCTGCTCACCGGCCTCGAGGTGGTCGAGCGCGGCACGCCCGTGCTCGGCGTGGATCGTCTCGAAGCCGAGGTTCTCCAGCGCGCCCGAGACGATCCGGCGCATCGTGCGCGAGTCGTCGATCACGAGAGCTCTCATCGGACGGGACCTCCGGGGGCGGTGGGGCGGGTCGTGGCGGCGAGCGATGTCACCGAGCGGTGGGTGTGCCCGATCGGGCTCGGGGCACCGTCGGTCCCCGTGGGGGCGAGCGGTGCGCGATGCGGCGTGGGGACGGAGCTCAGGTTCGGCGCGCCGAGCGGGCGGTAGACCGACGTGCGGTCGATCGTCACGCGCTCCCATCCGTCGTGGACGCCGAGCGTCGTCTCGGCGGCTCCGAGCACGAGGACGCCGTCGGGTCGCAGCACGCGCAGGACCCGGTCGAGGATGCCGCGCTTGGTGGCCGCGTCGAAGTAGATGAGCACGTTGCGCAGGAACACGACGTCGAACGGCCCCGCGGGGGGCACGTCGAGCAGGTTGTGCGCGCGGAAGGTGATCATGCGGCGCAGCGCGTCGGCGACCTCCCACTCGGTGCCGACGCGGCGCAGGTGCTGCACGAGCATCTGCGCGGGCATGCCGCGGTTGACCTCGAGCTGGGAGTAGCGGCCCGTGCGGGCGCGGGCGAGCACCTGCTCGGACAGGTCGGTCGCGACGATCTCGGCGGTCATGGCCGCGGGCAGCTCGTCGCTCAGGCACATCGCGAGCGAGTACGGCTCCTGGCCGGTCGAGCACGCGGCGGACCACACGCGCAGCCGGCCGACCCCGCCGCGCGCAGCCACCAGACGCGGCAGCTCGGCACGTCGCAGCGCCTGGTAGGGCGCCCCGTCGCGGAACCAGGACGTCTCGTTCGTCGTCATGGCCTCGACGACGGCCGTGGTGAGCGGCGACGTGGGCTGGGCGCGCAGCCCGGCGATGAACGTGTTGACGTCCGTGCCGGCGTCGCGCGCGAGCGGCAGGAGCCGCGACTCGACGAGGTACTCCTTGCCGGGCGCGAGCTGGATGGCGCTGCGCCGCGCGACGAGGTCGGCGACGAACGCGAAGGACTCGGGGGTCAGGCTCATGCGACGAGACCCCCCGGCTGCAGGACCCGCTCCACGGCGGGCGCGACCTCGGCGATGGGCAGCACCTGGTGCGCGAGGCCGGCCTGCGCGACGGCGCCGGGCATCCCCCACACGACGCTCGTGGGCTCGTCCTGGACGATCACGGTGCCTCCGGCCTCGACGACATCGGTGCAGCCCGCGCGCCCGTCCGAGCCCATGCCGGTGAGCACGACCGCGACGAGGTCGCCGCCGACTGCGCGCACCGCGGCGCGGAAGAGCACGTCCACGGAGGGTCGGCAGTAGTTCACGGGGGGCGCGTCGGTGAGCACGGTCTCGAGGCGCGGGCCGGCGCGGCGCACCTCGAGGTGCCGGTCGCCCGGGGCGATGTAGACGTGCCCGGGCTGCAGCAGCTCGCCGCCGGCCGCCTCGACGACGGTGGCGGGTCCGAGCCGGTCGAGCCGTGCCGCGAGCTGACGGG
>NZ_LFKW01000139.1:20169-24126 GCF_001040865.1 Cellulomonas sp. A375-1
GGGCCGCAGGGTCGCGACGCGACGCGGCGCCGCGGGAGCGGCAGGTGCACCGGGCCGCGCCGGCGTGCCGCGCGTGGCCGGGGCTCCCCCGGCCAGGCCGGGGACCGGCACGAGCGAGCGCAGCCGCGGGACGAGCTCGTCGCTGACGCGCGCGATCGACTCCTGCACGCTGCCGACGTTCGACGGCTTCGCGACGTAGTCGGTGGCGCCCGCGGCGAGCGCGTCGAGGGTGGCCGCCGCGCCGCGCTCGGTGAGCGTCGAGAACATGATGATGGGCATCCGGTGCCCGGCGGCGCGCAGCGCACGCACGGCCTCGATGCCGTTCATCTCCGGCATCTCGATGTCCATCGTGACCGCGTCGGGCTTGAGCTGCGCCACCTTCGCCAGCGCGAGCCTGCCGTTCGCGGCCACGCCCACGACCTCGACGCCCGGCGCCTGCGAGAGCGCGTCGGACACGAGCCGCCGCACGACGACCGAGTCGTCGACGACGAGCACCCGGATGGTCCCCATCAGAACGTGAACCCCGAGACGCGGTCCCGCAGCACGCCGGACGCCGCGGCGAGCTCGTCGACCTGTGCGCTGACCCCGTTCAGGACGTGCGACTGGCGGTCCGCCGAGGTCGCGACGCCGACGATGTTCGCGGCGATCTCGCCCGAGCCGGTCGCGGCCTCGGCCACGCCGCGGGAGATCTCGTTGGTCGTGGCCGTCTGCTCCTCCACGGCCGAGGCGATGGTCATCTGGTAGTCGTTGATGTTCGCGATGATCGTGCCGATCTCGCCGATCGCCGCGACCGCACCGGTGGTGTCCTGCTGGATCGCCTCGACCCGACGCGCGATGTCCTCGGTGGCCTTGGCCGTCTCGTTCGCGAGCTCCTTGACCTCACCGGCCACGACCGCGAAGCCCTTGCCGGCCTCACCGGCACGTGCGGCCTCGATGGTCGCGTTGAGCGCGAGCAGGTTGGTCTGCTGCGCGATCGTCGTGATGAGCTTGACGACGTTGCCGATCTCGGCCGACGAGCTGCCGAGGCGGGACACCGTGTCGTTGGCGTGCGCCGCCATGCTCGTCGCGGCCGTCGCGACCTTGGCGGCCTCGGTGGCGTTCTGTGCGATCTCCCGGATCGAGGCACCCATCTGCTCGGCACCCGCCGCGACCGCCTGCACGTTGCGCGACACCTGTTCGGCTGCCGCGGCCACGACCCCCGCCTGCGCGGACGTCTCCCCCGCGGCCCCGGAGACCTCGGTGTTCGAGCCGGCGAGCCGCTGCGAGGAGTCGGCGACCTCCGCGGCGGTGCGGGCGACCTCGTGCAGCGTCGAGCGCAGCGAGGACTGCGCGCTCGTGAGGGACGACGCCATGCGTCCGACCTCGTCGCGCTCGGCGACCGCGACCTCGTGCGTGAGGTCTCCCTCGGCCATCGCGTCGAGCGTCGTCGCGACGTCGCGCACGGAACGCGAGATGCGTCGGATCGTCGCGGCGGCGAGCGTCACCGCGGCGGCCGTCGCGAGCACGAAGCCGGAGACGAGGAACACGATCGTCTGCCGGATCTCGGCCTGCGCGGTCTCCTGGATCGCGACGACGTCCGCGTCGGTCTGCGCGGACGCGAGCGCGAGCGCACGTCCCGCCCAGTCGGGGTCGCCGGCCACGTCGGACGCCACCGCGGCACGGAAGCCCACCGTGTCGCCCGCCTCGATGAGCGGCTCGAGCGTCCCGGAGCGCAGCGCGAGCCACGCGTCCCAGCGCGCGAGGAACGCCTCCCACTGCGGCCCGGACGCCTGCGGGAACTGGGTGATCACCGCGAGCTGGGCCTGGACGTCGGAGTCGACCCACGCCGCGGACGTCAGGAGCTGGCGTCGGGTGTCGACGTCGGCCTCCGCCGCCCGGCGGACCAGGAGGTGGCTGCGCTGCTGGTCGACCTGGAGCTGGGTGAACGCCCGCTGCAGGCCTGTGTTGAGGGTGGCCATCTCGTCGAGCTGCTGCGAGCTGCGCAGCAGCGCGAACGCGCCCGCGCCGCCCACGAGGGCGAACGTGCCGCCCATGACGAGCAGCACCACGGTGAACTTCGCCGCGATCGACCGGTCCCAGAACCAGGCCGCACGCCGGCGCACGGTCTTCTCGCTCATCAGCCGATCTCCTCTGCGGTGTAGTAGCCGCTGTCGACGAGGACGGCGCGGTAGTTGTCCTTGGTGACGAGCTGCGGCGAGAGCAGGAACGTCGGCACCACGCCCGCACCGTTGTCGTACGACGAGGTGTCGTTGACCTCCGGCTCGGCGCCGGTGAGCAGGGACCGGACCATCTGCACGGTGACCTCCGCGAGCTGGCGGGTGTCCTTGTAGACGGTCGAGTGCTGCTCGCCGCGGGCGACCGACTGCACGGCGGGGATCTCCGCGTCCTGCCCGGTGACCACGGGCAGGTACCCGAGGTCGGCAGTGGCGGGCAGCACGGCCTGGGCGATCCCGTCGTTCGGCGAGAGCACACCGGCCAGCCGTGTGCCGGCCCGGTACGGGCCGAGAAGGGTGGCCATGCGCGCGGCAGCGGTCTCCGGGCTCCACCCGGGCGTCGCGACCTTCTCGAACGTCGTCTGGCCGGACGGCACGACGAGCACGCCCGACTCGAGGTAAGGGGCCAGGACGGCCATCGCGCCCTCGAAGAAGACGTGCGCGTTGTTGTCGTCGGGCGAACCGGCGAACAGCTCGATCGCGAACGGACCCTTCGCGCCCGTCGGCTCGCCGGTGGCGTCGAGCACGCCCACCCCCTCGAGCAGCGAGTTCGCCTGCATCGTGCCGACGCGGCGGTTGTCGAACGACGCGTAGTAGTCGACGTCGGCCCCGCCGACGATGAGCCGGTCGTACGACACGACCGACACGCCGGCCTCGCGTGCGGAGGAGAGCACGGCGGTCAGGGCGCTCGCGTCGACGGCGCCGATGACGAGGGCGTCGACGCCCTGGTCCACCATCTCCTCGATCTGCTGGACCTGGGCGTCGGCATCGTCGTCGGCGTACTGCATCGACACGTCGAAGCCGAGCGAGCCGAACTGCTCGGAGAGGTTGTCGCCGTCGGCGACCCACCGCAGCTGCTTCGTGGTCGGCATCGCGATGCCGACCGACGGCTTCTCGTCGAGCGCTGGGCCGCCTGCGCACCCCGCCGTCAGCGTGAGGACGCCGACGACGAGGAGCGCCGCGGTGCGGGTGGTACGTGGGGACATGCTGGTGGATCCTCGTTCCGCGCCGGTGACCGGCTCCGTCGGTGGCCGGCCCCGGAGGGGGCCGGCGCGGTGGTGCGTGCGGGAGGGGTGCTGCGTGCTCGTGGGGTGGGCGTGCTCAGTACGTGAACGTGGCGACGCGTGCGCGCAGGTCGGCCGACAGCCGGGCGAGCTCCGAGACCGACGCGCTCATCTGCCCGATGACGTCCGTGTTCGACGAGGTCGCGGTGGCGACCCCGGTGATGTTCGTGGCGATCTCGCCGGACCCGGTCGCGGCCTCGGCCACGCCGCGCGACATCTCGTTCGTGGTGGCGGTCTGCTCCTCGACCGCCGAGGCGATCGTGAGCTGGTAGTCGTTGATCGAGGCGATGATCGTCTCGATCTCCCCGATCGCCCCGACCGCACCCGTGGTGTCGGACTGGATCGCCTCGACCCGACGCGCGATGTCCTCGGTCGCCTTGGCCGTCTCGTTCGCGAGCTCCTTGACCTCACCGGCCACGACCGCGAAGCCCTTGCCGGCCTCCCCGGCCCGCGCCGCCTCGATCGTCGCGTTCAGCGCCAGCAGGTTCGTCTGCTCCGCGATCGTCGTGATCAGCTTGACGACGTTGCCGATCTCCGCCGACGACGTCCCGAGCCGCGCGACCGTGTCGTTCGCCTGCGCGGCCACGCCCGTGGCCGTCGAGGCGACCTTGGCGGCCTCCGTGGCGTTCTGCGCGATCTCCCGGATCGAGGCACCCATCTGCTCGGCACCCGCCGCGACC
>NZ_LFKW01000139.1:24262-29860 GCF_001040865.1 Cellulomonas sp. A375-1
GCGACGGTCTGAGCGGTCTCGACGACGCCCGCGAGCGTCTCGCGCACCGCCGTCTGCGCGCTGCCCAGGGCGGCGGCCATGCGGCCCAGCTCGTCCCGGCTGTCGACCTCGGCCGCGACCGTGAAGTCGCCACCGGCCATCGCCTCGAGCGTCCCCTGCACCTTGCTCACCGACTTGCGGATCCCGCGCCCCACGACCCAGCCGAGCGCGAGCGAGGCGGCGAGCGCGGCCAGGAGCGCGACGATCATGATCGTCTTGGCCTTCGTGGTCCGGTCGGAGGCCGCGTCGGCCATCCCCTGCACGTACGCGGTGATCTCCGCGGCGGCCGCGTCGAGGTCGGCCGCGTACGCGTCGATGAGCGGCTGCGCGACGACGTCGCGGACCTCGGCGTAGCGCGCGACGTCCGCGCCCTGCGCCGCGGGCACGAGCTGCCCGTCACGGACGGCGAGGAACGCTGCGTAGTCGTCGAGGAACGCGACCCAGGGCTCGGCGGTGCCGGCGGCGGACGCCGTGAAGGCATCGATCTGCCCGTTGAGCTCGCGGTCGTTGTCGGCGAGCTTGACGGTCCACACGTCCTTGTCCGACTGCTGGTCGGACGCCGCGATCTGGGCGATGATCATGCGGCCCTTGATCTGGTTCTGGTGCACCAGCGAGCGCACGTCCGCGATCTCGGCCTGCAGGCTCGCGACCGTCTCCAGGTCGTCCTTCGACTTCTCGAGCGAGGACATCGCGTACCAGCCGCAGGCCACGGCGACGACGCCGAGGAGCGCGAAGACGGAGAAGATCTTCGTCTGCAGCCCGCGGTCGGAGAACCAGCGAGCTCGGCGAGGTCGCGGCGGTGCAGCGGGGGTGGTGCTCATGGGAGGCCTCCTTGGGTGGATCGCGGGCGTGGTGGGGTCGGTCGGGGGGATCGACGACGCCACGAGGGCAGTGCAGAGGGGACGACGCGGATCAGGCCGCGGCGGCCTCGTCGACGTCGAGGACCAGCAGGAGCCGGTCGTCGAGCGTGCAGGCCGCGCGGATCAGCGGCCGGATGGCGGGGTCGAGCGTGTCCGGCGGGGCCTCGACACGCTCGGGCGAGACGTCGACGACGTCGCCGATCTCGTCGACCAGGAGGCTGACGGTCTCACCGCCCACCTGGACGACGACCATCATCTGCTGGGCGTCGTCGTCCACCGGGGGCAGGCCCAGGCGCGGCCGCAGGTCGACCGTGAGGACCACCTGACCGCGCAGGTTCACCAGGCCGGCGACGCCCTCGGGGGCCAGCGGCACGCGGGTGCGCGCGTGCGCCCGCAGGGCCTCCTGCACCCGCTGGACGTCGACGCCGTACAGGCCCGCGTCGACGGTGAAGGTCACGTAGCTGCTCATCGCGCTGCTCCCACGAGCTCGTCGAGGCCGGCGAACACGTCGTCCGGCGCGGGTTCGTCGTAGAACTCCCGGTCGGCGGCCAGGACCGCCGAGCGGACGTCGAGCAGCTCGGTGACCTTGTCGCCGAGGACGGTCGACCCGGTCAGGCCGCTGTCGTCGATCGTCGAGTGGTTGCCGACCTCGTCCTCGACGATGTCGACGATCTCCTCCACGACGAGGCCGACCGAGCGGCTGCCGCGCGTGTAGACGACGAGGAGCAGCTCGTCGGACTCCTTGGCGAACGTGCCGAGCAGCCGGTCGAGACGCGCGAGCGGCAGGATCGTGCCGCGGTACTGCACGACCTCACGGCCGCCGACGAGCTCGACCTGCTCGGCGCGCACGTGCTCGAGCCGCGCGACCGACGCGAGCGGCATCGCCACCCGGCGGCCGCCGCCGATGCCCGCGACGAGCACCTGCTCGACCTCGGCGCGCGTGACGCTCGCGGCGTTCGCGTCGCGCGTCGACAGCTCGCTGTCCCGCGTGATCGCGCGGCGCGCGATCGCCTGGACGTCGAGGATGAGCGCGACCCGGCCGTCCCCGAGCACCGTGGCGCCCGAGTACACGCCGATGGCCTTGAGCCGCGCCGCCAAGGGCGTCACGACGATCTCCTCGGTGGTCAGCACGCGGTCGACGAGCAGGCCGAAGCGCTGCTGGTCCGCCTGCACGACCGCGATGACCGCGGGGTGCTCGTCCTGCGGCACCTCGACGCCCAGGACGCCCGCGAGCGAGACCAGCGGCAGCAGCTCGCCGCGCAGCCGGTAGACCGGCGCGGCGTGCACGTACTCGACGCCCGAGTCCGAGCGCTGCGCGTCGAGCGCGACGAGCTCGACCACGTGCACCTGCGGCAGCGCGTACAGGTCGCCCGCGCACTCGACCGACAGCGACGGCATGATCGCGAGCGTCAGCGGGATCCGCAGGCGCCACACGGTGCCGGCGCCCACGACGGACTCGACGTCGACGGTGCCGCCGATCGCCTCGATGCGCGTGCGGACGACGTCCATGCCGACGCCGCGGCCGGACACGTTGGTGACCTTCTCGGCCGTCGAGAACCCCGGCAGGAACAGCAGCTGGAGCAGCTCGTTCGCGCTCATGGCGGCGACCTGCTCGGGCGTGCGCAGACCCTTGGCGATGGCCTTCGCGCCGACGACCTCGGGGTCGATCCCTCGGCCGTCGTCGCGGACCTCGACCGAGACCTGACCACCCGCGTGCGACGCGCGCAGCTCGAGCAGACCCTGGGCGGGCTTGCCCGTCGCGACCCGCACCTCGCGCGGCTCGATGCCGTGGTCCACCGCGTTGCGCACCAGGTGCGTCAGCGGGTCCTTGACCGCCTCGAGCAGGCTGCGGTCGAGCTCGGTGTCGCCACCGACCATCTCGAGGCGCACCTCACGGCCGCACAGCGCCGCCAGGTCGCGCACGACGCGCGGCATCTTCGACCACACGTGCTCGATGGGCTGCATGCGGGTGCGCATGACACCCTCCTGCAGCTCCGAGGCGATGAGGTTGAGCTGCTGGGCCGAGCGCGCGAGGTCGACGTCCTGCTGCGACGACGCGAGGCGGCTGATCCGGTTGCGGGCCAGGACGAGCTCGCCCACCTGGCGCATGAGCTGGTCGAGGAGCTCGATGTCGACGCGGATCGAGGAGTCCGCGGCGCCGCGCTGCGTGCCCACCTCGTCGCTCGGCACGGCCTCGGCGCGCGGCGACGGGATGATCCCGGGGCGCGCGGGGGCCTGGGCGGCGGGAGCGGGCTCGACCTCCGCCTCGTCGGCGGCCGTCTCCACTGCGCTCACCTCGTCAGCACTCGTCTCGTCAGCGTTCGTCTCGGGTGCCTGGGTCTCGACGGCCTGGGTCTCGGCGGCCGTGGTCTGCGCTGCGCGCGTCTCGAGGGCAGGCGCGTCGGCAGCGGGGGTCTCGGGCTCGACGTCCGGCGTCGTCGGTGCCTGCGCGGCGGCGGGCACGTCGTCGTGCACCCGCGTGATCGCGGCGACGGCAGGTTCGACGTCGACGTCACCCTCGCCACCGGTCCGCTCGATCGACCCGAGCAGGTCGCGCACGGTGTCGACCATGAGCAGCAGGACGTCGGTCGTCGGCTGGTCCATCGACCGGCGACCGTCGCGCAGGTCCACGAGCAGGTTCTCGCCCACGTGGGCGAGCCGCTCGAGACGGCCGAACGCGAGGAACCCGCTGGTCCCCTTGATCGTGTGGATCGTCCGGAACACGCTGCTCAAGAGCTCACGCGAACCGGGAGCTCCCTCGAGCGCGATCAGGTCGCGGTCGAGCTGGTCGAGGTTCTCGTGGCTCTCGACCAGGAACTCGTGGACGATCTCGTCGATCTCCTCCATGACAACCCTCCTGCGGGGGCTGTCGACACCACCCGGCGACCCGACTCATCGGCCGAGGAGTGCCGGACATGAGGAGTGTGTGCGCGGCGGACGTCACATCACGGAGGCGGACGGGGGCGCGGGCCGGGCCGCGCCGTGCTCCACCTGGGCTGCGTCACCCGGGCAGCGTCACGCGGGATGCGTCACGCGGGATGCGTCACTCGGGCGGCGTCACTCGGACTGCGTCGGGCTCGGCGCGGCGGCCGGGCCGGGCAGGATCGACCGCAGGGCGGCTGCGGTCGCCTCGGCGGCGTCGTCGGGCACGGCGGCGCCGGCGTTCTCGGCCTTCACCGCGTCGAGCACCTCGGCACGGTGCACCTTGACGGAGCGGGGTGCGTCGATGCCGATCCGCACGCCGTCGCCGCGGACGTCGATGATGGTGACGACGATCCCGTCGCCGATCACGACGCTCTCGCCGGCACGGCGTGTGAGCACGAGCATGCGGCGACAATACCGGAGCGAACCGCTCATCCCGACTCGGCCGTGACCGATCGGACGGGTGTGCCCACCGCCGACGCACCGTCCCGACCCGTCGTGGTCGCGGGCGAGAGCGCGACCGTGCTGCTGACCGCACAGGGTCGGCCCACGGCAGGGCGCGGCGTGCGTCGGTCGCGCGCGTCGGACCGGTGGCGTCGTGCGTGCGCGGTGCTGCTCGCGACCGTCAGCGTGGTCGCCGTGGGCATCGCGGTCCGCCAGACCGCCGATGCCGTGCAGGTCACGACGCACGTCGACGCACGGCCCGGCGACTCGCTGCGGCTGACGCTGCCGGACGTCCCGGGCGCGGTGATGGGCCGGGACCACGTCACGCTGCCCAGCGAGGTGCTCGACGGTCTGGCCCCCGGCGACGAGCGCACGTTCACGATCCGCGTGTCCAACGACGCCGCGGTGAGCGTGCTCGTCGGCTCGGCGTTCGCGTGGGCGCCCGTGCCGTCGGACGAGGCGTTCGTCGAGGAGCCGCAGGTCCGGGTCGACGGCCTCCCTCCCGCGCTCGAGCCGGGCGCGTCGGCCGCCGCGACCGTCACGGTGTCCACGCCCGACAGCTGGGATGCGGCAAATCGTGGACGTACCGGGCGGCTGGTCGTACGGTTCGTCGGTACGCAGGCGTAGCCCTGCGTTCCCGCGGACACGCGGATGACGCCCGCTGACCCGCGCCCACCGGCACGGGTCCGACGAACGACGAGGCATGCAGGCGACGAACGAGCCCCGGGACGACGACCTCGTCGTGCGCTACGGCCAGACACAGGCCGAGCTCGACGAGCTCGTCGAGCTGCGGCGCGCCGAGGTCGACCTGAGCGACCCCGGGCTCGACGTGCTGGCGGTGCTGGACCTCGCGGTGAGCAGCTCGGCCGGCCCCGACGCCGCGCTCGTGGTCGGCGCGCTGACCGCGGTGCGCCGACAGGCGCAGGCCGCGACCGACCTGGCGCGTGCCGTCGTCGAGGTCGCGCGCGAGCAGGGCCTCGAGAAGACCGCGGCGTGGCTCGACGACGCGCTGGCTGCGAGCGTCATCCCGCCCGGCTCGACGCCGTACGTCTCCTGGCTGACGCCTCCCGAGCAGTGGCTCCCGGCCGAGGCGGGGTCGCTGGCCGACCACTGCGGGTTCCTGCTCGGCGAGCTCGACATGGTCGAGCAGCACCTGCACCGCCTGCTGCCCGACGAGCGCGCGGCCCGGACCCGGGACGCCGCCGAGGTCCGCCGGGCGCTCACCCGGGCGCGCGACGCGTGGTCGGCGTGGCACGCCGAGCCCCGGCCGCCCGCCTCGTCGTCCCCCGAGCCCGCGTCCGACCCGACGCCGCAGTAGGCACGGCGGCGGCCC
>NZ_LFKW01000140.1:0-2897 GCF_001040865.1 Cellulomonas sp. A375-1
GGGCCGCACGCGCTCGCGTGCGGTGCGCTGCTCGGCGAGCGGGCCACGGCAGTGGTGAGCCTGGCCGGCCTGGCGCCCTTCGACGGGTTCGACTGGGCGGCGGGCATGGCGTCGGACGCGGCGCTCCGGGCGGCGGCGAGCGGACGCGACGAGCGAGCAGCACTCGCCGACGACGACGGCGTCGCGGGGTTCGTCGAGGCGGACTGGGCCGCGCTGCGGGGTGCGTGGGGCGCGCTCGGCGAGGACGCCGGCCCCGCAGGCCAGGCGTGGCCCGACGGCGCGATCGACGACGACGTCGCGTACGCGAGCCCGTGGGGCTTCGCCCCGGCCGACGTCCGGGTCCCGGTGCTGCTCGTGCACGGCGGTGTGGACCGGGTCGTGCCGCCCGCTCACGGGCGACGCCTGCTCGACCTGCTGCCCGACGCGCAGCTCTGGCAGCGCCCGCACGACGGCCACGTCTCGGTGCTGCACGCCCTGCCCGTCGCGCTCGACTGGCTCGTGGACCTCGCCGCCTGAGCCTGCGC
The DNA here is from genome assembly GCF_001040865.1 of Cellulomonas sp. A375-1. Taxonomy (NCBI): domain Bacteria; kingdom Bacillati; phylum Actinomycetota; class Actinomycetes; order Micrococcales; family Cellulomonadaceae; genus Cellulomonas; species Cellulomonas sp. A375-1. Next base: position 525 of record NZ_LFKW01000140.1, read on the forward strand.
TGCCGGCCTGGACCCGGGCGGCCGGGGGCCGGGCAGCCCGGACCTGGGCGGCCCGGACCTGAGGGTCGCGCACGCCGCAGGTAAGATGCGGAGGAAAGGGGGAACCCCGATGCGATTCCTGCCTGGCCACTCGGCCACCTCAGACCTCACCTACGGCGACGTGTTCCTCGTCCCGTCGCGTTCCGAGGTCACCTCCCGTTTCGACGTCGACCTGGCGTCGACCGACGGCACCGGCACGACCGTGCCCCTCGTCGTCGCGAACATGACCGCCGTCGCCGGCCGCCGTATGGCGGAGACCGTCGCCCGCCGCGGCGGCATGGCCGTGATCCCTCAGGACATCCCCGTCGAGGTCGTCGCCGACGTCGTGCGCTCGGTGAAGGCCGCGCACCCCGTGGTCGAGAGCCCCGTCGTCGTCGCGCCGCACGACACCGTGCACACCGCGCTGACGCTGATCGGCAAGCGCTCGCACGGCGCGGCGGTCGTCGTCGCCGACGGCGTCCCGGTGGGCGTCGTCACCGAGGCGGACTGCCAGGGCGTCGACCGTTTCACGCAGGTCGAGGACGTCATGACGGCGCACCCGACGACGGTCGACCTCGACGTGGTCGAGAACGGCGGCGTGCGGGGACTCGAGGCGGCCTTCGAGAAGCTGCACTCCAGCCGGCGCAAGTTCTCGCCCGTCGTGCGCGGCTCGCAGCTCGTCGGCGTCCTGACCCAGATCGGCGCGCTGCGCTCGTCGATCTACCGTCCGGCGCTCGACGAGGCCGGCCGTCTGCGCATCGCGGGTGCGGTGGGCATCAACGGCGACGTCAAGGCCAAGGCCGCCGCGCTGCTCGAAGCGGGGATCGACGCGATCGTCGTCGACACCGCGCACGGCCACCAGCGCAAGATGCTCGACGCGCTCGCCGCCGTGCGCACGCTCGACCCGCAGGTCCCGGTCGTCGCCGGGAACGTCGTGACGGCCGAGGGCACGCGCGACCTCGTCGAGGCGGGCGCCGACATCGTCAAGGTGGGCGTCGGCCCGGGCGCGATGTGCACGACGCGCATGATGACCGCCGTCGGGCGGCCGCAGTTCTCGGCGGTGCTCGAGTGCGCCGCCGAGGCGCGGCGGCTCGGTGCGCACGTGTGGGCGGACGGCGGCGTCCGCCACCCGCGTGACGTCGCGCTCGCGCTCGCCGCGGGAGCCTCGCAGGTCATGATCGGATCGTGGTTCGCGGGGACGCACGAGTCCCCCGGCGACCTGCACGAGGACAGCTCGGGCCGGCTCTACAAGGAGTCGTTCGGCATGGCCTCGGCGCGCGCCGTGGCCGCGCGCACCCGCGGCGGCTCGGCGTTCGACCGTGCGCGCAAGGCGCTCTACGAGGAGGGCATCTCCTCCTCGCGGATGTACCTGGACCCGCGCCGGCCGGGCGTCGAGGACCTGATCGACCACATCACGTCGGGCGTGCGCTCCGCGGCGACCTACGTGGGCGCCTCGACGCTCGCCGAGCTCCACGAGCGGGCGACGGTCGGCATCCAGTCCGCCGCCGGCTACGAGGAGGGGCGTCCCCTCCCCGACGGGTGGTGACACGCGTGCGCCCGGTCCTGGTCCTCACGCACGTCCCGTACGAGGGACCCGGTCTGATCGCACCGGGGCTCGACGCCCCGGTGCGGGTCCGCACGGTCGTCGGCACCGCCGACCCCGTGCTGCCCGAGCTCGACGAGGTCTCGGGCGTGGTCGTCATGGGCGGTCCCATGGACGCCGACGACGACCGCGGCCACCCCGGTCTGGCGGCCGAGCGCGCACTCCTGGCCGCTGCGGTCGACGCGGACGTCCCCGTGCTCGGCGTGTGCCTCGGTGCGCAGCTGCTGGGCATGGCGCTCGGGGCGCACCTGCACCGCCGCCACGGCACCGAGATCGGGTTCGCGCCCGTGGACGTCGTCGCCGACGACCTCGTGCTCGGGCCGCTCGGCTCGCGCCCGACCGTGCTGCACTGGCACAGCGACGCGATCGACCTCCCGCCCGGCGCGACGCTGCTCGCCTCGACCCCCACGACGCCCGTCCAGGCCTTCCGGGCGGGCAGCGCGCTCGGCGTGCAGTTCCACGTCGAGGTCGAGCCGTCCCTGCTCGACCTGTGGCTCACCACGCCGACGATGACCGCCGACCTGGACGACGAAGAGCTCGCGACGATCCGCTCGGATGGCGCACGCCATCTGCCGACGCTCGTCCCTGCCGCGCACAAGCTGGTCCAGGGGTTCGCCGAGCAGGTGCGGACGCGCGGGTGAGCGCGCCCGGCCCCCGCCCGCACGACGCGGCGACGGACGCGCGCGACGACCTCGTCGCCCTGGTCGGCCGGGGTGTCCCGTGGCCCACGGACCCCGCGCGACTGCTGCGCG
>NZ_LFKW01000140.1:3000-8947 GCF_001040865.1 Cellulomonas sp. A375-1
GCTCGTCCTGTTCGGCGTGCTCGACGCGCTGCCGGCGCACGCACCCGGTGTCCCTCGCGTCCCTGCGGAGCTCGACGTGCTGCTGCAGCGCCGCGCCGCGACGCTCGGCCACCACCCCGGCCAGGTCGCGTTCCCGGGCGGCGGGATCGACCCGCAGGACGCCGGCCCGCGCGAGGCCGCGCTCCGCGAGGCGGTGGAGGAGACCGGGCTCGACCCGACCGGCGTCGAGCTGCTCGGCACCCTCGCCGACGTGCCGCTGCCCGTGAGCGACAACCTCGTCACGCCCGTGCTCGCGTGGTGGACCCAGCCGTCACAGGTCGCCGCAGTCGACCACGACGAGGCGGTCGACGTGTTCCGGACACCGGTCGCCGAGCTGCTCGACCCGGCCAACCGCGGGGTGGTCGAGCACGCGGGCGTGCGCGGCCGGCTGCGGACCCCTGCCTTCCTCATCGGCGGCGACGTGCTGGTCTGGGGCTTCACCGCGCTGGTCCTCGACGGGATCTTCGACGCGCTCGGGTGGTCCGTGCCGTGGGAGCCGACGCGGCGGTTCGAGCCGTGAGCGCGCCGCCCGCGCCCGCGCACCCGCTGATCGAGATCGACGTCGACGAGTCGCTCGCCCGCGCCCTGCTCGCCGAGCAGCATCCGGACCTCGCCGACCGCCCGCTGCACTCGCGCATGCACGGCTGGGACAACATCACCTGGCGCCTGGGCGACGACCTCGCGGTGCGGCTGCCCGTGCGCGAGATCAGCGCACCGCTCGTCGTGAACGAGCAGCGGTGGCTGCCGGTCGTCGGCGGGCGCGTGCCGGTCCCGACCCCGGTGCCCCTGCGGACCGGAGCCCCGTCGCCGCTGTACCCGTGGCCGTGGTCGGTCGTGCCGTGGCTCACCGGGACGGTCGTGGCTGCGACCGACGTCGCGGGGCGGACGGCCTGGGCGGCCCAGCTCGCCGACGCGCTCGCGGCGCTGCACGCCGAGGCGCCCGCGGACGCCCCGCACAACCCGTACCGCGGCGTCGCACTGCGGGACCGGGCCCAGGTGGTCGCGACGCGGCTCGAGTCGGCACCCGACCTGCCGCACCGCGACGCCCTGCTCGCCGCGTGGCACGACGGTCTCACCGCACCCGAGTGGGCGTCACCCGCGGTCTGGGTGCACGGCGACCCGCACCCCGGCAACCTCCTGAGCGACGGCGGTCGCCTCACCGCGCTGCTCGACTTCGGCGACCTGGGGCACGGCGACCCCGCGAGCGACCTCGCCACTGCGTGGCTCACCTTCGATGCCGCGGGACGCGCCGCCTTCGTCGCACGCACCACGCAGCGGCGCGGCTGGGACGACGCGACATGGCGTCGGGCACGCGCCTGGGCCGCCGGGCTCGTGCCCGTGTTCCTTGCCCATCCCGTCGAGTACCCGCTCATGGCAGACGTGGGACGACACGCCGCAGAACAGCTCGCAACGCACTGACCAGCGCGTTCGGCCTGTATACAGGTCCACATGTGACCCGAGGCACATGGACCGTTGGTCCCAGGTGCACGGGTCTGCATGGGTGAACCATTCAATCAGCGAGCCGGACCGGTTCGCCGGGGAACACTCCCCGACCGAGGGATCAGACAAGGACTCACGATGTCGACGCCGACCGCTTCCGCCACCAAGCTCCCCCGCCTCCTGGGCCTCATCGTCATCATCTTCGGTGCGATCTTCTTCGTCGCCGGTGCCGCCACCTGGACGGCCGTCTCGGTGAACCTCAAGGCCGAGAACATCACCGTCTCCGACGACGCCGCGGCGTTCGCGGGCGGCGCTGTCGACACGCCGTGGGAGGCGTTCGCGCAGGCCGACATCATCAAGCACCACGCGCTCGACGCGACCGGTGGCAAGACCTACGCCGAGCTCGACAAGGAGGACCCGCTGCGCGCCGTCGCGATGAACGGCTCCTTCCTGCGGGCCTCGCTGTTCACCTCGGTCGTCGCCTTCGGCGTCGCGCTGCTGGTCATGGGCCTGGGCGTCGTCTTCGCCATCACCGGCGTCGCGATCCGCAAGCTCGCCCCCGCCACGGACGTCACCCCGGCGAAGCCTGAGCTCGCCTCCTCGGCCGTCTGAGCCGACCGCCTGACTGACAAGGCCCCACCCGCTCTCCCCAGCGGGTCGGGGCCTTCGTCATGCCCCCGCAGTCGGACCGTGAGCAGGCGGCTCAGATCTGAGGTCCGCCACGGACACGACGAGCAAGGCCAGCCGGTCGTCACGTCCCGCACGACGAGCAGGAACGGGCGGTCCAGCCGGACCTCGCGAGGTGGCGGCGACCGCCCCCTACGCGCTCGTCTCGCGGCTCCGACGAGGATCGCGCCGCTCATGACCGCACGCGCGAGGAGCTTCTCGAACCCCGGCCGCGTCACGATCACCCGCGCGGAGATCTTGTGCCCCACGTCAGTTCGACGCACGACGCCGGCGTCCAGGTGCCCATCGACGGTCGCACGCGAGCGCAGGACGAGCCCGTCCCAGTCCGGCACGAGCTGCGCGTGCTCACGATCCGCGCCCATGGTGCCGTTCGGGATGAGGAATCCTCCGGCGACCCCTCCGCCGTGCTCGACGCCCACGACCATGGCCTCGCCTGAGGTGCGAGGCGTCACAAGAAAGGTCTTGTCGGAGTAGGTGCTGGCGTGCAGAGGGCCTCGCCCCCGGACGGACGACGCAGCGAGGCCCGCACCCTCGTCGGGATGCGGGCCTCGCTGGATGCGGCAGTCGTCAGGCGACGCCGGCGACCTGGCGCAGGACGTACTGCAGGATGCCGCCGTTGCGGTAGTAGTCCGCCTCACCGGGGGTGTCGATGCGCACGACCGCGTCGAACTCGACGACGGTGCCGTCGGCCTTCGTCGCGGTGACCTTGACGGTGCGCGGCGTCACGCCGTCGTTGAGCGCAGTGACACCGGCGATGTCGAACGTCTCCGTGCCGTCCAGGCCGAGCGAGTCGGCGGACTCCCCCTCCGGGAACTGCAGCGGAAGGACGCCCATCCCGATGAGGTTGGAGCGGTGGATGCGCTCGAACGACTCGGTGATGACCGCGCGCACGCCGAGCAGGCGCGTGCCCTTGGCGGCCCAGTCGCGCGAGGAGCCGGAGCCGTACTCCTTGCCACCGAGCACGACGAGCGGCACGCCCGCGGCCTGGTAGGCGACCGACGCGTCGTAGATGGTCGTGTCCTCGCCCGTGAGCAGGTTCTTGGTGAACCCGCCCTCGACCCCGGGCACGAGCTGGTTGCGCAGCCGGATGTTCGCGAACGTGCCGCGGATCATGACCTCGTGGTTGCCGCGGCGCGAGCCGTAGGAGTTGAAGTCGCGACGCTCGACTCCGTGCTCGGCGAGGTACACGCCCGCCGGGCTGTCCGCCTTGATCGAGCCCGCGGGGCTGATGTGGTCGGTCGTGACCGAGTCGCCGAGCTTGGCCAGCACGCGGGCACCCGAGATGTCCGTGACGGGCTCGGGCGTGGCGCCCATGCCCTCGAAGTACGGGGGCTTGCGCACGTACGTCGACTGCGGGTCCCACGAGAAGACGTTGCCCTCGGGGGTGTCCAGCCCGCGCCAGCGCTCGTCACCCGCGAACACGTCGGCGTAGTCGTCCTCGAACATCTTGCGGTCGATCGACGCGTCGATCGTGGCCTGGACCTGCTCGGGCGCCGGCCAGATGTCACGCAGGAACACGGGGTGCCCGTCCTCGGTGCGACCCAGCGGGTCGGCCTCGAAGTCGAAGTCCATCGTGCCGGCGAGCGCGTACGCGATGACCAGTGGCGGGGACGCGAGGTAGTTCAGCTTCACATCGGGGTTGATGCGGCCCTCGAAGTTCCGGTTCCCGGACAGCACCGCGGCGACCGCGAGGTCGTTCTCCTGCACGACGGCGGAGACCTGCTCGTCGAGCGGCCCCGAGTTGCCGATGCACGTCGCGCACCCGTAGCCGACGAGGTGGAAGCCGAGCTTCTCGAGGTACGGCCACAGGCCGGCCTTCTCGTAGTAGTTCGTCACGACCTGCGAGCCCGGCGCCATCGACGTCTTGACCCACGGCTTGGCGACGAGCCCCTTCTCGACCGCGTTCTTCGCGAGCAGCGCGGCGGCGATCATGACCGAGGGGTTGGAGGTGTTCGTGCACGACGTGATCGACGCGATCGCGACGGCGCCGTGGAACAGCTCGAACGCCCGGCCCTGGCTGTCGGTCACCGGGTGCGTGCGGGTGACCGACGACGAGATCGCGGGCGAGTCGGACGCCGGGAAGGACTCCCGCTCGGCCTCGTCGGTCGCGAGCGCCACCTCGGGCGCGTACGTCGGGAGGTCCCGCTGGAACTGCTCCTTGGCGCGGGACAGCTCGATGCGGTCCTGCGGACGCTTCGGGCCGGCGATGGACGGCACGACCGTCGACAGGTCGAGCTCGAGGTACTCCGAGAAGACGGGCTCGGTGTAGCCGTCGGCGCTCGGGTCGTGCCACAGACCCTGCTCCTTGGCGTACGCCTCGACGAGCGCGAGCTGCTCCGCCGAGCGGCCGGTCAGCCGCAGGTAGTCGATCGTCACGCCGTCGATCGGGAAGATCGCGACGGTCGAGCCGAACTCGGGGCTCATGTTGCCGATCGTCGCGCGGTTCGCGAGCGGCACGGCCGCGACGCCCTCGCCGTAGAACTCGACGAACTTGCCGACCACACCGTGCTGGCGCAGCTTCTGGGTGATCGTGAGCACGACGTCGGTCGCGGTGACGCCTGCGGGGATGTTGCCGGTGAGCTTGAAGCCGACGACGCGCGGGATGAGCATCGAGACCGGCTGGCCGAGCATGGCCGCCTCGGCCTCGATGCCGCCGACGCCCCAGCCGAGCACGCCGAGCCCGTTGACCATCGTCGTGTGCGAGTCGGTCCCGACGCACGTGTCGGGGTACGCCTTGCCGTCGCGGACCATGACGCCGCGGGCCAGGTACTCGATGTTGACCTGGTGCACGATGCCGGTGCCCGGCGGGACGACCTTGAAGTCGTCGAACGCGGTCTGGCCCCAGCGCAGGAACTGGTAGCGCTCGCGGTTGCGCTGGTACTCGAGCTCGACGTTGCGCTCGAACGCGTCGGCGCGTCCGGCGACGTCGATCTGCACGGAGTGGTCGATGACCATCTCGGCGGGGGCGAGCGGGTTGATGCGCTCGGGGTCGCCGCCGAGCTCGGCGACGGCCTCGCGCATGGTCGCGAGGTCGACGACGCACGGGACACCGGTGAAGTCCTGCATGATCACGCGCGCCGGCGTGAACTGGATCTCGGTGTCAGGCTGCGCGTCGGGGTCCCACCCGGCGAGCGCGCGGATGTGGTCCGCCGTGATGTTCGCGCCGTCCTCGGTGCGCAGCAGGTTCTCGGCGAGGACCTTGAGGCTGAACGGAAGTCGCTCCAGCCCCGGGACCGCGGACAGCCGGTAGACCTCGTACGAGGCGTCACCGACCTCCAGCGTTCCGTGGGATCCGAAGCTGTCGACGGTGCTCACGAGGCGGCTCCTTCTGGGGGCGAGTCTGCCGGGGACGGGGTCCACCGGGACGCAGGGCGTCGACTCCCAGCCTAGGACCGGCGCCGACGCGTGATATCTCGACATCAAGATACATGGTCGGGGCGCCCGGCGCACGTCTGACGCACGCGAGAGGCGCGCGCGACGGACCGTGGTCTCACCTCGCGCGCGCCTCGGAGGCGCCGATCACGACTTGTCGGCGGCCTCCGCCGCTTCGGCGGCCTTCCGCTCGGCCTCGACCGCGCGCTGGTGCGCGCGCTGGTCGTACTCAGGCGTGCCCTGCTTGAACAGCTCCTCGGTCGCGTGACGACGCGCCTCGGCCAGCTTGTGCGCCGCGTCCTGCTCGCTCATGGAGGTTCCTCTCTCGCTCGTCGCCCGCCGCGCCACCGTCGGGCGGGCCCGTCACCCCACGCTAGGCGCGCCTGGCCGCGCGTGCACGGCAGTCGCG
>NZ_LFKW01000140.1:8992-10117 GCF_001040865.1 Cellulomonas sp. A375-1
GACTGCCGCCTGGCGGACGCGTCGTCGTCCCGGCATCGTCACGCACGCCGTCCGGCTCCCCGAACCGCACCGACGGATCATCGTGCGAACGTCGCGACGGCCTCGACGTGATGCGTCATGGGGAACAGGTCGTACCCGTCGACCTCGACCAGCTCGTAGCCGGCCGACGCGAGCAGCGCGACGTCCCGCCCGAGCGCGGCCGGGTCGCACGCGACGTAGACGAGCCGTTCGGGGCGCAGCGAGCTGACGGCCTCGAGCACGCGCCGGCCGGCACCCGCGCGCGGCGGGTCGAGCACGACCACGTCCGCGTGCACCACGTCCGACGACGCGTCCTGCTCGCCCGAGAGCACGCGCGCCACGTCGCCCGCGTGCAGCTCGACGTTCGTGCGGTCGTGCAGGTTGCGCCGCGCGTCACGCACCGCGCGGGCATCGCCCTCGACGGAGACCACCTCGCCCGACGGCCCGACCGCGTCGGCCAGCGCGGCGGTGAACAGCCCCGAGCCCGAGTACAGGTCGAGCACCGTGGCGCCCGCGACGTCGCCGATCCCGCGCAGCACCGCGCTCACGAGCGTCGCGGGGGCCTCGCGGTGCACCTGCCAGAACCCCGCGGCCGCGACGCGGTAGGAACGCTCGACGCCGTCGGCGACCACGACCTCACGCACCGACGTGCGTGCGTTGGGCCGCGTGTCGGGACGACGGCGGGCGAGGTCGAACGGCACGCCGTCAACGAGGACGAGAGGCCGGTCGCCGCCCACGGGCGCCACCGCCTCGAGGCGCGCACCCACGGGCCAGCGCCGTGAGAACAGGTCCAGCTCGGCGATGTCCTCGACCGCGAGCGGCATGCCCTCGAGTGCCGTCACGTCGTGCGACCGGTGGCCCCGCATGCCCGCACGTCCCTGCGCGTCGGTCACGAGGTCGATGCGCGTCCGCCAGGCCAGTCCCCCGCGCTCGTCGTCGCCCGGCGCGGCGTGCACGACCACGTCGCGCTCGACGCGTCCGAGTCGCTGCAGCTGCTCGCGCAGCACCGCGGCCTTCCAGGCCCGCTGCGCCGGTAGGGCGACGTGCGCGAGCTCTCCCCCGCCGACGCCACCCGGGCCGGCGGCCGGCCACGCGCTCGGCACGCGG
>NZ_LFKW01000140.1:10179-10716 GCF_001040865.1 Cellulomonas sp. A375-1
ACGCCTCGAGCACCTCGACGGCGTCGGCGCGCCAGAACTTCGCGTCCGGCCCGGCGTCGGTCAGGACCGCACGGACCCGCTCGCCGGGCAGCGTGTGACGCACGAACACGACGCGCCCGTCATGACGGGCGACGCAGTGACCGCCGTGCGCGACGGGACCGATCTCGAGCTCCACGAGCTCCGGGGACTCAGCCACGGGGCAACGTCCGGCGCACGTGGTCCTCGAGGCCCGTCTGCCCCTCGGACGACGCGAGCTGCCACGGCACCGACGCGACGACGACGCCCGGGGTGAACAGCAGCCTCCCCTTGAGGCGCAGCGCGCTCTGGTTGTGCAGCAGCTGTTCCCACCAATGACCCACGACATACTCCGGGATGTAGACGACGACGAGATCCCGAGGGCTGTCCCTGCGGATCGAGCGGACGTACTGCAGCACCGGCCGGGTGATCTCCCGGAACGGCGAGTCGAGCACCCGAAGCGGCACCGGCAGGTCCATCGCGTCCCACTCGGCGAGCAGACGCGCGACGTCGTCCTCGTCG
>NZ_LFKW01000140.1:10726-16220 GCF_001040865.1 Cellulomonas sp. A375-1
CGCCCACCGTGACGGCCTCGAGCACCTGCGGGCGTGCCGCCCGCGCGTACGCGATCGCGCGCATCGTCGGCCGGTGCAGGTGCGAGACGAGGACGATCGCGTGGACCCGGCTCGGCAGGGCGCGCGCCGCGGCGGCGTCGGCACCGAGGGCGAGCTCGCGGCGCACGGTCACGTAGTGACGGTGGATCGCCTGCATGAGCACGAAGACCACGATCATCGCGAGGATCGCGATCCACGCGCCGTGCGTGAACTTGGTGATGAGCACGACGACGAGCACGGTGGCCGTCATGCCGAGACCGATCGCGTTGACGACGCGCGAGCGCTTCATGCGCGAGCGGGCACCCGGGTTCGGCTCGGTTCGCAGCTCGCGGGTCCAGTGCCGCACCATGCCGAGCTGGCTGAGCGTGAAGGAGACGAAGACGCCGACGATGTAGAGCTGGATCAGTCGCGTGACCTCGGCGTCGAACGCCCAGATGAGCCCGATCGCGACGACCGCCAGCGTGATGATGCCGTTCGAGAACGCCAGACGGTCGCCGCGCGTGTGGAGCTGACGCGGCAGGTAGCCGTCACGCGCGAGGATCGAGCCGAGCACCGGGAACCCGTTGAACGCCGTGTTGGCTGCGAGCACCAGGATCAGACCGGTCACGATCGAGACGACCGCGACCAGCACCGGGAGCCCGTCGAAGACCGCGGACGCGATCTGGGCGATCACGGGGTGCTGCTCGTAGTCCGGCCCCACCGGCACGCCGTCCTGCAGGAGCTGCTCGTGCGGACGGTCCGCGAACTTCACCCCGGTGGCGCGGGCGAGCATGAGGATCGACATGATCATCACGATCGAGAGCGTCCCCAGCAGCGCGAGGGTCGTCGCGGCGTTCTTCGACTTCGGCTTGCGGAACGCGGGCACGCCGTTGCTGATCGCCTCGACACCCGTGAGCGCGGCGCAGCCGGACGCGAACGAGCGCAGGATCAGGAAGAAGCCGGCAAGTCCCACGAGGCCCTGCTCGAACCCCGCCTCGGGCGCGACCTCCAGCTCGGCGCTCTCGGCCATCGGCAACGTGCCCAGCGCGTACCGGACGCTGCCGAACACCGCGATCAGTCCGATCGCGAGCATGAAGAGGTACACGGGCACCGCGAAGGCCCTGCCCGACTCCTTGACGCCGCGCAGGTTGACGAGCGTCAGCAGCACCACGAGCGCGATCGCGAACGGCGCCTCGTGGCCGCGCAGCGCGGGGAACGCCGCGGCCGCGTACTGCGCCCCCGAGGAGATCGAGACCGCGACGGTCAGGATGTAGTCGACGAGCAGCGCACTCGCCACGGTCACGCCCGCGTTGGGCCCCAGGTTGACGGTCGCGACCTCGTAGTCGCCGCCGCCCGAGGGGTACGCGTGGACGTTCTGGCGGTAGCTCGCGACCACCGTGAGCATGACGATGGCCACCGCCAAGCCCACCCAGGGCGAGATCACCAGCGCGGACATCCCCGCCAGCGAGAGCGTCAGCAGGATCTCGTCGGGCGCGTAGGCGACCGACGACAACGCGTCCGAGGCGAAGACCGGCAGGGCGATCCGTTTGGGCAGGAGCGTATGGCCGAGCCTGTCGCTCCGGACCGGACGTCCGAGCAGCAGTCTCTTGGCGGCATCCGACAGGTCCGACACGATGCCCCATCGTAGGCGGCTGCGCGGCCCGCCGCGTGCCACCCCGCGGGCGAGCTCGCCGAGCAGGTGGCGGACCCCATCGGCGCGGCTGCGGCGGACGGGCGCCCTGTCTGCAGCGCGTCGCGCGGGGGTATAGCGTGGCGCGCTGTGCACTTCGTCATCATGGGCTGCGGCCGCGTCGGCGCGAGTCTCGCGCAGACCCTCGAGGAGCACGGCCACTCCGTCGCCGTGATCGACCAGAACCCCGAGGCCTTCCGCCGCCTGACCGGCGGCTTCTCGGGGCACAAGGTCACCGGCCTCGGCTTCGACCGTGACACCCTCATCAAGGCCGGGATCGACGACGCCTACGGCTTCGCCGCGGTCGCCGACGGCGACAACTCGAACATCCTCGCCGCGCGCGTCGCGCGCGAGACCTACGGGATCGAGAACGTCGTCGCGCGCATCTACGACCCGCACCGCGCCGAGATCTACCAGCGGCTGGGCATCCCCACGGTCGCGACCGTGCGCTGGACGGCGCACCAGGTGCTGCGTCGGCTGCTCCCGCTGGGCGCGACCGACGAGTACCGCGACCCGTCGGGCCAGCTGACGCTCGTGCAGGTCGACGTCCACGCGGGTTGGGTCGGACGCCCCGTGTCCGCACTCGAGACCGCCGCGGGCGTCCGGGTCGTGTACCTGTCGCGCTACGGCGACGGTGTCCTGGCCGATGCACGCACGGTGCTGCAGGAGAACGACGTCGTGCACGTCATGGCCCGGGTCGACGAGCTCCCCGTCGTCGAGCGCGTGCTGACCGCTGAGCCGGAGGTGACCGCATGAGGGTCGTGATCGCCGGAGCGGGCTCGGTCGGCCGCTCGATCGCCCGCGAGCTGCTCGCGCACGACCACGAGGTCACCCTCGTCGACCGGCAGCCGACCGCCATGCGCGTCGCGCAGGTGGCCGAGGCCGACTGGCTGCTCGCCGACGCGTGCGAGCTGCCGACGCTGCGCGAGGCGCGCGCCGACGAGTGCGACGTCATGGTCGCCGCGACGGGTGACGACAAGGCGAACCTCGTCATCTCGCTCCTCGCGAAGACGGAGTTCGGGGTCCCGCGCACCGTCGCGCGCGTCAACAACCCGAAGAACGAGTGGATGTTCGACGAGGCGTGGGGCGTGGACGTGGCCGTCTCGACGCCCCGGATCATGACCGCGATGGTCGAGGAGGCCGTCGCGGTCGGCGACCTCGTGCGCATCTTCACGTTCCACCAGTCGGGCGCGGACATCCTGGAGATCACGCTCCCGGAGGACGCCCCGCTCGTGGGCGTGCGCGTCGGTCAGGTCGCCTGGCCCGCCGAGGTGGTGCTGGCCTGCATCGTGCGCGACGGACGTCCGATCGCGCCCAGCATCGACGACACGCTCGAGGGCCGCGACGAGCTCCTCTTCGTGACGAGCAGCCAGGCCGACGAGGGCGCGCTGGACGCGATCCTCACGGGTGCGAAGGGGACTCCTGCGGCTCCTGCTCCTGCCGGCGCACCCGGGTCGGACGCACCAGCACCCAGCTGATCCACAGCGCCAGCGCGGTCAGCGGTACGCCCATCGCGAGCTTGGCCGTGCCGAGCCACGCGACGTCGTCGCGGAAGTACAGCGGGAGCTGTACCGCCAGGCGCAGCGCGAACATCGCGACCCACGGCACCGTGGCCCACGTGTAGACCCGGCGCAGCTCGCGGTCGTCGTGCCACGCCACGGCGTTGCGCCACGACCCCCCGCCGAGCGGGCCGTCGTGCGCGAACAGACCCAGGATGAGCCCCACCAGCGGCCAGCCGACGAGGATCGTCAGGAGCGTCCCCGCCAGGTAGGCGCCGTTGATGACGAGCCCGTACGCGAAATAGTCGCTCGCCTCACCCGTGCGCCAGGCCCAGACGACGCCGATCCCGACCCCGATGACACCCGACAGCGCCTGCGTGACCGGTGTGCGCTGCATGAGCCTGACGACCACCGCGACCAGCGCGGCGACCCCGGCCGCGACCAGGGCCGGCGTCAGCCGCTGCCCGGCCGCGAGGTACACGACGACGAACAGCAGCCCGGGCGCGACCGACTCGACGACACCGCGCACGCCGCCGATCGCGTCGGACGCGGAGAACGTCTCCCCCGTCAGTGCGCGCATGCCGCGCGCGGCGTCGGCGTCGTGCCCGCGCGCTGCGTCGTCGGGCGCGCTCACGTCGCGCTCACTCACCGGGCCGCGGACGCAGCTCGTAGCGGGGGTTGAAGATCGTGCGGCGGCCCTCGATGAGGCACACCATGCCGTCCGCGGTCAGCCGCCGGCCGGGCACGATGCCGGCGATCTCGCGGCGACCGAGCCAGACGAGCGAGAGCGACCCGCTGCCGTCGTACAGCTCCGCCTCGAGCGCAGGGACGCCCTCGCGCGGTCGGAACGTGACCGAGCGCAGCACGCCGCTCACCTTCACGCGCTTGCGCACCGGAGCGTTCTCGACCGTGGTGCACCCGATCGAGCGCCCGGCCTCGACGCGCTCCTCCGCCGCCTCGACCTCGGCCTGCGAGGCCGAGAGCGAGCGCAGGACCTCCTTGAGGCTCATCGCGTCTCCGTGATCTCCGGACCGCGCGTCAGCGGGTCGAACTCGAGCTCGGGCGCGGGCGCGTCCTGCTCCTGCGCCGCGTCCTCGGCGGGTGCGGCGTCCGGGCGCCCGGGCAGGGTCAGGGCGAGCAGGTCGCGCGGGGGCCGGGCCTCGGTGCCGCGCACGACGACGACCTCGCCGAAGACGCGCTCGAGCACCTGCGCCGCACCGGGCTCGACCGCGGCGCGGCCCGTGATCACCCCGCGCAGGAACCAGCGCGGGCCGTCGAAGCCCAGGAAGCGTGCGGGACGGTGCCCGGTACGCCCCTCGGGGGTACGCGCGGGGAGCCGGGCGAGCAGCTCGCGCCCGAACGGTCCCGGCAGGTCGTCGGCCGAGCCGCCCTGCGCGACCACGGACTGCTGGATCTCCTCGCGGATCTCGTCCCAGATCCCCTCGGAACGCGGTGCCGCGTAGGCCTGGAGCTGCAGCGTCGAGCCGTCGATCGTGACCGCGGCCGCCGACACGGCGTTCGTCGCCTTGTCGATCTCCATGCGCAGCTCCATGCCCGGCACACCGGGCAGCCGCAGCGCACCCAGGTCGAGACGCGAGAGCGTGGTCGCGGCGTCGTCGTCGACGTCCCAGGGCCCACGCCCCGTCACGACCGCCGCCGAGGCAGGCTCGTCCTGCGTCGAGGCGGTGTCGGACGCGAGCTCGTCGTCGAGGCTCGCGACCTCCTCGTCGACCGTCGTGGGCTCGCTGTCGCCCTGGGGACGGCGCCGGAAAATCGCCACGTGTCACTCCTCCTCGGGTGCATCCCGCACCCGTCGCACGCCCGCGCCCCAACGGCAGCAGGCAGCCAGTACTTCGCTGCTGATTCGACAGTAGCCCGCGTGGGGCCGCGGACCTAGCCGCGCCCGGGTGCGGGAGCCCCGTCCGCGGCCTTCCAGCCGCCGCTCGACCCGAACCCGCCCTCGCCACGGTGTGAACCCGGCAGCCGCTCGACCTCGACGAAGCGCACGCGCTCGACCCGCTGCACGACGAGCTGCGCGATCCGGTCCCCGCGGTGCAGCTCGACCGCGTGCTCCACGTCGGTGTTGAGCAGCGTCACGGCGATCTCGCCGCGGTAGCCCGCGTCGACCGTGCCGGGTGCGTTGACGATCGTCAGACCGTGCCGCGCGGCGAGGCCCGAACGCGGGTGCACGAATGCGGCGTACCCGTCCGGCAGCGCGATCGAGGTCCCGGTCGGGACCGTCACGCGTCCCTGCGGCGGGATCACCACGTCGATCCGCGTCACGAGG
>NZ_LFKW01000140.1:16281-22331 GCF_001040865.1 Cellulomonas sp. A375-1
GCGCGTACGCCGGAGCGGGCAGGTCGGGGTCGAGGCGCTGCAGAAGCACCTCCAGGGCGGGCTCGGTCGTCACGGCGCCGACCCTACCGGCCCGTCCGTGCCCGGGCGCGCGCCGTCCCCACCCGTCGGCCCGTGCTGCCACGCGCGCTCGTCGACCGGCTCGCGTCCCGACGCTGCACCCGCGGTCCTGCCGCTCTGGGATGCTGGTGCCATGCCCGCGAGCCCCGATCCCGCACCGCACCCGTCCACCGACCGCACGGCCCGCGACGGCGACGCCCCCGCACGCGGTCGCACCGCGGCTGCGGCTCCCGGCACCGCGGGCGCGTCGTTCGACGAGGCGCTGCGGTTCGGGCCGGTCGGCTGGCTCGGCGTCGTCGGGTTCGTCGTCACGGTCTGGATCGCGCTGCTGCCGGTCGACCTCGTGCTCGCCTCCGTGGTCGCGCTCGTCGTCGCGGCCGTGACGGGCCTGCTCGTCGTGCGCTGGACGCCGCGCGTGCGCGTGCGCGGCGGCGAGCTGAGCGCCGGCGCGGCGCGGATCCCGATCGACCTGGTGCGTGACCCGCGACCGCTGGTCGGCGAGGAGCTGCGGGAGGCCCTCGGCCCGGGCCTCGACGCGCGGGCGTACCTGTGCCTGCGCGGCTGGGTGCACAGCGCGGTCCGCGTCGACGTCGACGACCCGCAGGACCCGACGCCCTACTGGATCGTCTCGACGCGACGGCCCGACGAGCTCGTCGCTGCGCTCCGGCGCGGCTGATCGCGCTACCGCGACCGACCACCACCTCGCGCACGCACGACGGCCGGCCCCCTGCTGGGGACCGGCCGTCGTGGTCTCAGGCGCCTGCCGGGAGGTCAGGCAGCGCACTCCGAGCAGACCTGCTGGCCGTCTCGCTCGTAGGCGAGCTGGCTGCGGTGATGGACGAGGAAGCAGCGCGAGCACGTGAACTCGTCGGCCTGCCGAGGCAGGACCCGGACCGAGAGCTCTTCGCCGGACAGATCGGCGCCGGGCAGCTCGAAACCTTCGGCGGCTTCAGTCTCGTCCTCGTCGACCACGCCCGAGTTCTTGTCCGCGCGACGTGCCTGGAGCTCCTGCAGCGAGTCCTCGCTCAGGTCCTCCTCGGTCTTGCGCGGTGCGTCGTAGTCGGTAGCCATCTGGGGCGTCACACTCCGTCTTTGTCTTGCAGGCTGATGAGTACGCGTGATCAATGCACAGCTGGAGCGTTTTGTTCCCGCGCGCTGGGGATTGTGCACCACTTCTGTGCCGGGTGCGAGCAGAGGTGCCGCGGACAACGATCACGCGCGCGGGTCAATCGGACTACGCCGTCGAATCGGCCCGGTGCGACTCGAGGAAAGTGACCAGCGCCTCGATCGTGCCAGGGGCTCCGGCCACCGTCATCTCGGGACCGGCGGCACGTCCGTGCAGCCCCGTGACGACCGCACCGGCCTCCTGCGCGACGAGCGCCCCGGCGGCCAGGTCCCACGGCGCGAGCCCGCGCTCGTAGTAGAGGTCCAGGCCGCCCGCGGCGACCGCGCACAGGTCGAGCGCGGCCGAGCCCAGCCTGCGGATGTCCCGCACGAGCGGCAGCAGCTCCGCGACGATCGCGGCCTGCGCGCGCCGACGCTCGACGAGGTAGCCGAAGCCGGTCCCGACGAGGCTGAGCTCGAGCGGCTTCGCCTCGTTCACCGTCAGGGGCGCGCCGTCGAGCGTCGCGCCCTGCCCGCGTCCCGCGAGGAACGTCCGCCCGTCGGCCGGCGCGTGCACCGCGGCGGCGAGGGCCGTCCACGTCTGCGGGTCGGGCGCGACGCCCGGCCCGGCCTCGGGAGGGCCCACGACCGCCGCGACGGACACCGACCACGACGCGAGCCCGTACAGGTAGTTGACGGTCCCGTCGATGGGGTCGACGACCCACGTCACGCCCGTGGTCCCGGGCTCGTACCCCTGCTCCTCCCCCAGGATCCCGTCGCCGGGCCGCAGCTGCGCGATCCGTCGCCGCAGCAGCTCCTCCGACGCGAGGTCCATGGCCGTGACGACGTCGACCGGGCTCGACTTGGTCGCGTGCACCCGCACGCGGTCGGGACGGCCCGCGTGCACGAGCCGTCCGGCCTCGCGGGCCAGGGTCTCGGCTGTGGCGACGAGCGCCGCGACGTCGGGCAGTTCACGTGTGGTCATGGGCCCCATCCTGCCGCCCTGCGCACGCGGCACTCGCGCGCGGCCGTGCGCGGCGCCCGCGACGAGCCCGCCTGGCGTCAGGTGCGCCCGCGCCACGGCCCGGGTGCGTGGAGCTGGAACCGCAGCGAGGCCACGCGCAGCGCGAACACGCCCACGACGACGACCGAGAGCACCAGCGGCGTGGGCCGGCCCGCGAACCAGAGAGCGGTCGTGGCCGCGGCCCCGAGGAGGGCGGGGACGGCGTACAGCTGACGGTCGTGCAGCACCACGGGGACCTCGCCGGTGAGCAGGTCGCGCAGCACCCCGCCGCCCGCGCCCGTGATGACCCCGACGATCACCGCCGCCACGGGCGTCGTCCCGTACTCGAGCCCCTTGACGGTGCCGACGACCGTGAACACCGCGAGCGCTCCCGCGTCGAGGACGACGATGAAGCGGCGCGCACGCTGCAGGCGCGGGTGGAAGAAGTACATGACGAGCGCGCCGACGAGCGCGGTCGTGATGAGTCGCCAGTCGGAGATGCCCACGGGCGGTACCGCGCCGATCAGCACGTCACGCAGCAGACCGCCGCCGAGGCCGGCCGCCCAGCCGAGCACGAAGATGCCGAACACGTCGAACTGCTTGCGCACGGCCGCGAGCGCGCCCGACATCGCCCCGACACCGACCCCGACGATCTCGAGCACGGGTTCGAAGGGGATGTCGGCGACCACGAGAGCATGATGACAGCCGACAGCGTCACAACCCCGGCACACGGCACACCGGGCCCGCCTGCGCCGCGTGGCGCGCAGAAGGTGGCACCCTCGACCGTGAGGCAGTAGGAGGACGTATGGATGAGCTCGAGCTGGTGGGCCTGGCTGACGACGGTGAGCACCTGGTGCTCACGCGCGCGGACGGCGAGCGGTTCCGCGTCCGCATCGACGAACCGCTCCGGGCGGCCGTGCGCCGCGACCGGCCGCAGCTCGAGCAGCTGAGGGCCGAGAGCGCGAGCACGCTGTCCCCGCGCGAGATCCAGGCCCGGATCCGGGCGGGAGCCACGACCCAGGAGGTCGCGGAGCACTCCGGGCTCCCCGTCTCCCACGTCCGGCGCTACGAGGGCCCGGTCCTGGCCGAGCGCGAGTACATCGCCGAGCAGGCACGCGCCACGCGCGTCGGCCGCGACCACGGCGCACCCGTCCTCGGCGACCTCGTGACGGACCGCCTCGCCGCGCGTGGCGTCGACCTGTCGTCGCTCGCGTGGGACGCCGCACGCGAGGCGAGCGGCCCCTGGTTCGTTCTGGCCCGGTTCACGGTCGACGACTCGCCCCGCGAGGCGCGCTGGTCGTTCGACCCCGCGGCGCGCTCGCTCGTCGCCGACGAGGACGAGGCCCGGTGGCTCTCCGAGACCGAGCTGCCCGACGAGCCCGTCTCCCGTCGGCACCTCGCCGCGGTCCGCGACGTGGTGTTCGACTTCGAGTCCGTCGCGGCCGTGCGCTCGATCGCCGGCCCGGACCAGGCCGACGGCGACACGCACGAGCAGCCGGCCGTCGACCCGCAGGAGCAGACGCACGCGCTGCTCGACGACCTGCAGGCCCGGCGCGGCGTCCGTCAGGCGGTCGACGCCGAGGGCGACGAGGACGACTCGCAGTTCGAGGGGTTCGGCCCGCAGCACGCCTTCGACTTCTCGCGTCTCGAGGACGTCCCCGGCGCGCACCCCGCGGGCGCCGACGAGCGCACCGAGGCGGTCGTGCTCCCGGCGCACCGGCGCACGCACGTCCCCCCGGCCGTCGAGACCCCTGTGGAGCCCGGTGCGAGCTCGTCGGCCGACGAGCCGTCCGACGACGAGTCGCAGGAGGCACCCGCCGCTGCGGCGCCAGCCAACGAGGAGCGGCCTCGCGGGCGCAAGACGCGCGCCAAGGTGCCGAGCTGGGACGAGATCGTCTTCGGGGCGCGCCCCGAGTAAGACGTCCCGAGCACGGCGCGACGGTCCGGGCCTCCCCCGCCGGGCTTCGCCGCGTGGGACGGCGTCAGACGTCGAGCGTCGGCTGCTCGACGACCAGGGCCGACGCCAGGGTCTGCGCGTGCGGTGCGGCTGCCCGCGCCACGGCCGCGGTCATGCGTCGCATGTGGTGCCGGCGGCACAGGACCTCGTACTGCACCTCACCGACCGCCGCCTCGGGCCGCCCTGCGACGTCGCCGACGACGACCTGAGCACCCTCCACGACCATCTCGCCGTCCAGGGTCCGGGCGTTGTGGGTGGCGCGGGCCCCGCACCAGCACAGCGCGCGCACCTGCAGCGTCTCGACGCGGTCGGCGAGCTCGACGAGCCGCTGCGACCCGGGGAAGAGCCGCGCGCGGAAGTCCGACGAGATGCCGAAGGCATAGACGTCCACGCCCAGCTCGTCGACCACGCGCGCCAGCTGCTCGACCTGCTCGGCCGTGTAGAACTGCGCCTCGTCGCCCAGCACGTAGTCGACCGGGCGTCCCTGCGTGCGCCGGCCGATGACCTCGGCCCAGAAGTCGGTGCGGTCGTCGACCTCGTGCGCGCTCTTGGTCAGGCCCAGGCGCGAGGAGATGGTCGCGCTGCCGGAACGGTCGTGCCGCGTGAACAGCACGCCGTCGCGCCCACGCGCCGCGTGGTTGTGGTGCATCTGGAGAGCGAGCGTCGACTTGCCGCAGTCCATCGTGCCCGAGAAGAACACCAGCTCGGCCACTGTGCCCGCCCCTCGTGGTCGTCGTTCGTTGCGCCGCACATCCTCGCAGACGTCACGGGTGGCCCCCGACGCCCGCGGGCGCTCGGCGGCGGCCGCGGGTCAGGCTCACGGTCACGGTCACGGTCACGGTCACGGTCACGGTCACGGTCACGGTCACGCGACGACGATGCAGGGCACCAGCATCTCGTGCGGGGTGAGCGACCCGTGCACGCCGACCATGTCGAGCGACGCCGCGGTCTGCGTGCGCGTGTCGACGACCGTCGCCGCGCCCGCCATAGCGACCATGAGGTCGCCGACCACGGGCCGCACGCGCTCGTCGACCGGGCCGATCAAACCCGAGTCGACCACCTCGTCGCGGGTGAGGACGAGCGCGTCGTCGCCCAGCACGTCCTGCCACGCGGTGCGCACCTGCTCGACGGGGACCCCGGGCGCCACGTGCACGTGGCTCGCCCGCGGCTCCCCCGCCACCAGGTCGACCCCGGCCGACAGCCGCGAGTCGTGCGCGACGTCCCAGCGTCGGGACCGGTCCACGTCGACCATCCCGTGGTCGGCCGTGACGACGAGCACCGACCCTCGCGGCAGCGAGCGCGCGAGCCGGGCGATCTCCGCGTCCGCCTCGGCGAGCGCGTCGCCCCACTGCCACGAGCCGACCCCGTGGTGGTGCCCGACCTTGTCGACGTCACCCCAGTACAGGTAGGCGAGCCCGGGCTGACGCAGCGCGGCGACCGTCGCGTCCACCCGGTCCGCGAGCGACTCGGCGGGCACGTACCGCGCGCCGCGCAGGGCCGCGCGGGTCAGACCCGAGCCCGCGAAGCGCGCCGGTCCGACGCTCGTCACCGCGGCACCTCCCGCAGTGAGGAGCTCGAGGGTGCTCGCGTGCGGCTGCCAGGTCTCCGGCGGCGGCGCGTCGCTCCACGCGACGAGGTTCGCGAGCGCTCCCGTGCCGGGCACGCGGACGGTGTAGCCGAGCATGCCCGTGCCCCCCGGCGGCACCGCGGTCCCGAACGTGCCGAGCGCCGTGGCGGTCGTGGACGGGAACGTGCTGCAGACGGGGCTCGAGCCCGCGACGGCCCGACGCAGGAACGGCGCGTGGCCGCTGCGCTCGGCGAGGTTCAGGTGGCCCAGGCCGTCCACGAGCACGACGCACACGCGCGTGGTCGCCGGGATCCCGAGCAGCTCGCGCGCCGACGCCCACG
>NZ_LFKW01000141.1:0-1097 GCF_001040865.1 Cellulomonas sp. A375-1
TTTGCACGCTGACGTCGACCGCGCTCACCGCGCCGTCGGCCAGGACGGTGGCGGCCACCCGCTCCGCGACCGTCTCGATCAGGTCCGCGGGCGGTCCCTCGATCACCGCGACCACCTGCTGCGCGAGCGCGCCGTAGTCGAGCGTGTGCGCGAGGTCGTCGCGCGCGGCCGCGCGGCGCGTGTCGAGGTGGACGACGACGTCCACGACGAAGGTCTGCCCCTCGCGGCGTTCGTGCTCGAACACGCCGTGGTACCCCGTCGCGCTCACCCCGACGAGGCGGATCTGGTCCAGGCGGTGACCCTGGGCGTCGGTCACGTCGCTCACGCGTCCTCCTGTCGTTCGCTGCCGGTGCCTGCGGTGCGTGTCGGTCCGGTGTCGATCGGCCCGGTGCCGGTCGGTCCGGTCCCGGTGTCCTCGGTCGCGGTGTCATCGGTGGCGGTGCCCTCAGCGCCCGGGCGCTGGGTGTCGGTGCGGCTGCCACCTTGCCACGCTGCGGCGACACGCACGGCGTCCGCGGACGCTGCGACCTCGTGCACGCGTACGCACCAGGCCCCGGCCGCCGCCGCGAGCGCGCTGATCGCGGCGGTCGCGTGGTCCCGGCGCAGCGGTGGCGCGGGCGTACCGTCGGGGCCCGCGAGCAGGTGGCCCAGGAAGCGCTTGCGGCTCGCGCCGACGAGCACCGGGAAGCCGTCGGCGACGAGCTCGGGGAGCCGCGCGAGGAGCGGCCAGTTCGTCGCGCCAGGCTTCGCGAACCCGAGCCCGGGGTCGAGCACCACCTGCTCGTCGCGCACGCCCGCGGCCCGCAGCGCCGTCACCCGAGCCGCGAGCTCGCGCCGCACGTCGGTCACGACGTCGTCGTACGCGTCGAGCTCGTCCATGACGTCCGCGTGCCCGCGCCAGTGCATCGCCACGAACGCGACGCCGGTCTCCGCCACGACGTCGTACATCGCGTCGTCGGCCAGTCCGCCCGAGACGTCGTTCACGACGAGCGCGCCCGCCTCGACCGCCGCCCGCGCCACCTGCGCACGCGTGGTGTCGACGCTGACGACCGCGCCGCGCCGGACCAGCTCGGTGACGACCGGCAGCACGCGCGCGC
>NZ_LFKW01000142.1:0-1399 GCF_001040865.1 Cellulomonas sp. A375-1
GCACAGGCCCCGCACCGTTCACCGGGCTGCGGGTCGGCCTCGTGACCGCGCGCACGCTCGCGCTCGCGCTGGGCATCGACGCGCTCGGCGTCCCGAGCCTCGACGCGATCGCCGTCGCTGCGCTGCGGTTCGTGCCCGCGGGTGCGCCGCTCGTCGTCGCGACCGACGCGCGCCGGCGCGAGGTGTACTGGGCCGCGTACCGCCGCGACGAGGCGGGCACGCCGGACGTCGTCGTCGCGCCTCGCGTGGGACCCGCGGCCGAGATCGCCGACGAGCCCGCGCTCGCGGGCGGGTGGGTCACGGGCGCCGGTGCGGCGCTCTACCCGGAGGCGTTCGCGCACCTCACGCACGTGGACGCGACCGACGACCTCGACGCGGCCGAGCTCGTGCCGCTCGCGCTGGCGCGTCGTGCCGCGGGGCTCGCACAGCCCACCGACCCGCTCTACCTGCGCCGCCCGGACGCCGTGCCGTCGGCCGGGGCCAAGCGCGTGCTCGGATGAGCTCGGCACGGGGCTCGGGACGGGCGCCGCTACGGCTGCGGCCCCTGACGCCCGACGACGTGCCCGCGCTCGACGTCCTCGAGAAGCAGCTGTTCGGCGCGGCCGCGTGGTCCACCGACTCGCTCGCGCAGGAGGTCGTCGGGCCCGGACGGTGGTACGTCGGTGCGCAGTACGGCGCGGGCCCGCTCGTCGGGTACGCGGGGCTGTGGTTCGACGGCGTCGACGCGCAGGTGATGACGATCGGCACCGCGGCCGCCCACCAGGGCACGGGAGTGGGACGCGCGCTGCTCGACGCGCTCGTGGCGCGTGCGCGCGAGCTCGGTGCGCCGTCCGTGCTGCTCGAGGTGCGCGTCGACAACGAGCCCGCACTGCGGCTGTACGAGGCGGTGGGGTTCGAGAAGCTCGGCATGCGCCGGGGGTACTACCAGCCCGAGAACAAGGACGCGTGGACCATGCGGCTCGACCTGGCCGCGACGCACGGGACGGGGGAGCGGACATGACGGAGACGACGGGCCCGACGAACGAGGCCGACGACGCGACGCGGGCCGCAGTGCTCGTCGACGCCCTGACCCTGGCGGCCGCGCTCGCGGGCGACGAGCCGCCCGTGCTGCTCGACGTCCGCTGGGCGCTCGGACGCACCGACGGGCACGAGCAGTACCTCGCCGGACACCTGCCCGGCGCGGTGTACGTGGACCTCGACGCCGAGCTCGCGGCGCCGCCGAGCGCCGCGCACGGTCGCCACCCGCTGCCGGACGTGGCCGCGCTCGAGGCCTCGGCACGGCGCTGGGGCGTGCGCGAGGGTGTCGCCGTGGTCGCGTACGACGCGAGCGGCGGGACGTCGGCCGCGCGCGCCTGGTGGCTGCTGCGCTGGGCGGGCGTGCCCGACGTGCGCCTGCTCG
>NZ_LFKW01000143.1:0-12435 GCF_001040865.1 Cellulomonas sp. A375-1
GGGCGGCCACGTCCGGGGTGGGCACGGCCGCGTCCTTCGGCCCGGCGACGGGCGCGGCCGCGCCCGGGCCCGACCCGTCGTCCCGCTCGGCAGCGGCGTACGCGACCGCCACCCCCGCGAGCGCCGCGAGCACGACCACCGCGGCGGCCAGCAGCCACGCGCGCCGCGTCACCCGAAGACCCCGTGGACGTAGGACGTCACGGCGTCGGAGACGGTGGTCACCACCCCGTCGTTGCGCAGCGACAGGCGTGCCTGCACGGGCGTGCCCGAGCCGACGAGGCCGTTCTGGTCGCCGTCGACGAGCTCGTCGGACGTCACGGTGACGAGCGCGAGCGCCTTCCCGCCGACCGTGGTCACCTGCACGCGCTCGACGTGCCCGGCGAGCGTCGCGGTGTTCGGGAGCTCGATCGAGACCGGGGCGTCGTCGGGCACGCGCGCGTACTCCTTGGCCGAGAGCGTGTACTCCGCCTGGACGTACAGCGACCCGGCGATCTGCACGGTCGCGAGGTGGTCGGCGGCCGAGACGAACGTGCCCTGCCGCGCGCCGACCTCCGTGACGGTGCCGTCCTGCGTGGCGAGGACGACGAGGTTGCCGTCCGCGTCGATGGTCGTCGCCTGGCCCGCGTTGCTCACCGTGCCGAGGGACAGGTCGCGGTCGAGCGACGCGGAGTCGAGGACGAACAGCGGGTCGCCCTGCTCGACCTCGTCGCCGGCCGTGACGTGCTGCCCGACGACGAGCCCCGCGTACGGGGTGCCGACCACGTAGGTCTGCCCGAGGATCTGCGCGGAGCCGCTCGAGGCGATGCTGCGCTGCTCGTTCACGTGGTACGTGGCGTAGGCCGCCACCAGGAGGACGACGACGGTGCCCACGAACAGCTTGAGTCGTACGCGCCAGGTCATGCGGCACCTCCGGTCGTGAGCGCGAGGGCGGGGACGTCCTCGCGCAGGCTTCGGTTCTCGGCGGGCGTGGCGGTCCTGCGGGCCGCCGCCCGTGCCGCACGGCGGCCGGCGCGTGCCTCGCGCCAGGCCGTGAGCACGAAGCCGCCCAGGATCAGGGTGTTGGTCGCGTTCCATGCGACGGCCAGGCTGGGGTACCCGTTCGAGACGTCCTTCCACAGGCCCACGGCGGTGGTCAGGGCGAGGAACTCGAAGAAGAGCACCTGAGCAGTGATGAAGGCGAAGGGCGAGCGGTACGCGCCCTTGGAGCCCGTGACGTGCCAGGCCTGGTCACGGCGCAGGATCGCGTTGACCAGGGCCCGCGTGTAGATCGGGAACGACACGGACGCGAGCAGGAGCACCTGCCAGCGGAACGAGCCGAGCGTGTAGAACGCCAGGAAGATCTGCATGACGTAGAACCCCGCGTAGTACAGCGCCCACGTCAACGGCGTGATCGTGAGGTTCATGGGTGTCAGGTCGAAGTAGATCTGCAGCGGCGGGACGAGCAGCAGCAGGAGCGGGGCGATGCCCGTGAGGTAGTGCGTCGCGGTGACCGTGTACTGCAGCCGCTGGTCGAGCGTCAGCGGGTGCCGCTTGGACAGCGGGTTGTGCGTGAGCATGATCTCGAAGCCGCCCGTGGCCCACCGCAGCTGCTGCTTCGAGTACGCCTCGATGGTCTCGGGGGTGTCCCCGACCGCGAGCGTGTCGGGGATGTAGACCGTGCGCCAGCCCTTCTCGTGCAGCATGAGCGAGGTCCACACGTCCTCCGACTTCGAGTCGGAGTAGATGCCGCCGACCGAGTCGATCGCCGCGCGCCGGAAGACCACGTTCGTCCCGACGCAGAACGCCGCGTTGAACCGGTTCCGACCGGGCTGGATGAAGCGGTAGAAGACCGCCTGCATGTAGCCCGCGCCCTTGGAGATGACGGTGTGCAGGTTGCCGTACGTCTGCGGAGTCTGCACGAACGCGACACGGTCGTCGGAGAAGAACGGCACGGTCTCGTGCAGGAACTTCGGCCGCGGCACGAAGTCGGCGTCGAGCACGGCGAACAGGTCGCCGTGGGCGATCGACAGCGCGTGGTTGATGTTGCCCGCCTTGGCCCCGTTGCTCGACAGGCGGCGCACGTAGCGCGCGCCGAGCTCGGCGGCCAGGTCGCGGACCTCGTCCGAGCGGCCGTCGTCGAGCACCCAGGTGTGGTGCGTGCCCTGCATCCCGAGGGCCGCGGTCACGGTCCGGCGGATGGTCTCGAGGTCCTCGCCGTACGTCGTGATGAACACGTCGATCTCGACGGGCCGGTTGCCCAGGTACATCTGCCAGTCCTGCGGGCGGTCCTCGACACGGCCCCGCACGATGTCGGCGACGTCGTACATGCGGTCCTGCGCGTGGTGGAACGCGAACGACCGTGGGTCGTGACCGGCCGAGAGCACGGTCCACATCGCCAGGAGGGCGTGCACGACGAGCACGGTCTCCGCGGCGATGACCATCGAGTACGGCAGCCAGTCCCCCCGGTTCCCCGGGTTGAGCAGGAAGACCGCGTAGATGACGATGCCGGCGCTCGCGAGCAGCACCATGAGGATGAGCGAGGGGCTCTGCGCCGCCTGGCTCTCGGTCGACCGTGCCGGCCGCGCGTGCGGCTCGTCGGTACGGCGCGGCTCGAGGACGAGCCTGTCGAACGTCGTGGCCATGGGGCCCCCCTCCGTCGTGCCCGAGACGGGCACCGGAGGTGGACCCACCGGTGCCGTTGCGACGGCGGCGGTGGCGCCAGGATCACGGAAGCGAGCCTCCGTGGTGACAGCTCGACGCTAATGGACGGTTCGGGCGATCTGTCCAGACCTGTTCCGCTGTGTCCCACGTCACACTCGACGAACTCACAGGTCAGGCAGCACGTCGGGCCGCTGGATTGCCCCGTTCGGGCGCCCGCCTGGCGGATGCGCCGCTCACTCGAACGGCAGCTCCGCGGTCAGGTACCGCTGCACGGTGGGAGCGACGAGCGCGACGAGCTCGTCGGCACCGCGCTCGGTCAAGGGCGCGAGCTCGACCACGTGCCGCATGAGGAGCAGCCCGACCATCTGGCTCGCGACGAGGGAGGCTCGCACCTCGGCATGGTCGGCGCCGATCGCGTGCGCCACGGGGGTCAGCACCTCGGCGACGACGAGGCGCCGCAGGAGCGGTGCCAGCTGCGGCTCGGTCGCGACCGCGCGCAGCAGGGCGACCCCGCGTCCGCGCGCCACGGGGTCCTCCAGCACGCCGTGCACCAGAGCCGCGACGAGCCGCTCGCCGACGTGGGCGCGGTCACCGTCGGCGATGCGCATGGCGAGCACCCGGGGGTCGAACGGCAGCTGCACCGACGCGACGAACAGCTCGGCCTTGCCGCCGAACCAGTGCCCGACGAGCTTGGGGTCGACCCCGGCCTCCGCGGCGATCGCCCGCACGGTCGCACGCCGGAACCCGACCTCGGCAAACTGACGACGGGCGGCCGCGAGGATCTCGTCCCGCGTCGTGCTCGCCCCCGGCCGCCTGCCACGGCGCGCCGCGGGCTCGTCGACCGGCGCGCCGCTCCCCTTGACCACCACGCGCCACCTCCCTAGATTTCCACACGTGAGGATATTCCTCGCCGAGCGTACCGGGAGGCCGCCATGCGGGCCATGATCGTCAAGGAGTTCCGCGAGCTGCGGCGCGACCACCGCACCATGGCGATGCTGTTCGCGCTTCCGATCGTGCTGCTCGTCGTGTTCGGCTACGCGGCGAACTTCACGATCGACTCGATCTCGACGCAGGTCGTGGGCCCTCACGCCGACCAGGTCGCCACGCTGCTGCCCCCGCTGTTCGACGTCCAGGGCACGGACCCCGGCGCCACCGCGGACGACGCCCGCGGGCTGGTGCGCGACGACGTCGCCGACGTCGTCCTCGACACCTCGACGTCCCCGCCCACCGCGTACGTCGACGGCTCCAGCCTCTTCGTCGCCCAGACCGCGTCGGCGGCCCTCGGACGTGCGGGCGACCAGGTGCACACCGAGGTCCTGTTCAACCCCGACCTCACGACGTCCTGGGTCATGGTCCCGGCCCTCGTCGGGCTGATCCTCACCTTCGTCGGGACGATCATCACGAGCATCGGGCTCGTCCGGGAACGCCAGACGGGCACGCTCGAGCAGCTCGCGGTCATGCCGCTGCGACCCGCCGACGTGATCGTCGGGAAGATCGCGCCGTACTTCCTGCTCGCGTCGTTCGACATGCTCGTCGTCACGCTGCTCGGCGTGTGGATCTTCGGCGTGCCGTTCAACGGCAACCCGGCGCTGTTCGCGCTCGCCGCGGCGACGTTCCTGTTCGTCGTGCTCGGCGTGGGCGTGCTCATCTCGACCGCGTCGCAGACCCAAGGCCAGGCGATCCAGGTCGCGCTCATGACCCTGATGCCGCAGATCCTGCTGTCCGGCTTCATCTTCCCGCTGCAGGCGATGCCCGCCGCGATCTCGTGGATCGGGTACTGCCTGCCCCTGACCTGGTTCGTCAAGGTCTCGCAGGGGATCATGCTGCGCGGCGCGGGGCTGGACTCTCTGTGGCCCGCGCTCGTCGTGCTCGCGGCCATGGCGGTGCTCGTGTTCAGCGCCGCCGTGCTGCGGTTCCGGCGCGACCTGGCGCCCGCCCGGCGCACCACCGCGCGCACCGCCGAGCCGGTGTCGGCATGACGAGCGAGGCAAGGGCGGGCACGACGGACGAGCCGCGCCGGCGCGACTTCGGTGCGTACGGCGTGAGCGTGCGGTTCGACGACGTGCGCGCGCTCGAGGACGTGACGCTCCCGGTCCCCGCGGGTGCCGTGACCGCGGTCGTCGGCGGCGACGGCGCCGGCAAGTCGACGCTGCTGCGGGCGCTGGCCGGGGTCGTCCCGGTCGAGCACGGCTCGGTCGTCGCACCCGACCGGCGCCGGATCGGCTTCATGCCGACGGGCGGCGGGACGTGGGCCGAGCTCACGGTCGACGAGCACGTCGACTTCGTCGGCGCCGCGCACCGGCTGCGTGGCAGCGACCTCGAGCGCCGGCGCGAGCGCCTGCTCGACGCGACCGGCCTGCGCGAGGCCCGGCGACGCCTCGCGTCGCAGCTCTCGGGAGGCATGCGTCAGAAGCTCGCGTTCGGCCTCGCGACGCTGCACGACCCGGTGCTGCTCGTCCTCGACGAGCCGAGCACCGGGGTCGACCCGGTGAGCAGGGTCGACCTGTGGCGGCTCGTCGCGCAGGCGGCGTCCGCCGGTGCGGCCGTCGCGTTCTCCACCACGTACCTGGACGAGGCCGAGCGCGCCGGCACCGTGCTGGTCCTCGACCAGGGGCACGCGCTGCTGTCAGGGCCGCCCGACGACGTCGTGCGCGGCGCGCCGGGCCACGTGCGCCGCGCGACCGCGACGCACGACCCGGCGCGGACCTGGCGCCGCGGGCGGGAGGTCCGCGCCTGGTTCCCGGTCGGTGCCGAACCCGTCGGGCAGGCCGTGCCGGTCGACCTCGAGGACGCCGTCGTCGCCGCGGCGCTCGCGCGCGAGGCGACGGCATGACCGAGCTCGTGCGGGTCGGGGCGGTCACGCGGCGGTTCGGCGACCAGGTCGCGGTGGACGACGTCTCGCTGTCCGTCGAGGCGGGCGAGATCGTCGGGCTGCTGGGCGCGAACGGTGCCGGGAAGACGACGCTGATCCGCATGCTGCTCGGACTGACTGCGACCGACGCGGGCGAGCTCCGGCTGCTCGGTGAGGCCCCCAGCAGGTCGATCCGGCGCCGCGTCGGGTACGTGGCCCAGGGGCTCGGGCTCTACGACGACCTCACGGTCCGGGAGAACCTGGCGTTCGCCGCGAGCGCGTACGGTCACCCGACGCCGCCCGTGCCCGCGGATCTCGTCCCGGTCGCCGACACGCTCGTCGGCGCGATCGGCCTGGGCCGCCAGCGCAGGCTCGCGTTCACCGTCGCGCTCGCGCACTCCCCCGCGCTGCTGGTGCTCGACGAGCCGACGTCCGGCGTGGACCCGCTCGCGCGCGCGCGGCTCTGGGACCGCGTGCACGCACGCGCGGACGCGGGTGTCGGGGTGCTCGTGACGACGCACTACATGAGCGAGGCGCAGCAGTGCGACCGGCTCGTCCTGATGTCGCGCGGACGCGTGGTCGCCACCGGGTCCGAGGCCGAGATCACCGCGTCGACGACGGCGGTCGCGGTCGACGCCGCGTCCTGGCAGGAGGCGTTCACCGTCCTCGACGGCGCGGGGCTCCCGGTCATGCTCGCGGGCCGGTCGGTGCGCGTCGCCGCCGTCCCCCGCGAAAGGGTCGAGGCCGTGCTGCGCGACGCAGGGCTCGACGCGCGCGTCCGGGACGTGGCCGCGACGCTCGAGGAGGTCATGGTCGCGCTGGACACCGACCGCGTGCGCGTCGCCTGAGCGGCGCCCGTGCTGCCGCCACTCGTCGGCTCAGGCCGGGCGGCAGTCGCGC
Organism: Cellulomonas sp. A375-1; assembly: GCF_001040865.1. NCBI lineage: Bacteria > Bacillati > Actinomycetota > Actinomycetes > Micrococcales > Cellulomonadaceae > Cellulomonas > Cellulomonas sp. A375-1. Next base: position 6,392 of record NZ_LFKW01000143.1, read on the forward strand.
GGCTCGGCGACCCGCACGGTGCCCGTGCACAGCTCACGGTGCAGGCCGCGTGAGTCCGGCGGGGCGAACTCGTCGGCGCGGTCGTCCGTGACGACCTCCATGCCCTGCACGTCGCCGCCGACCCGGTAGGTGAGGACGATCGGGTCACCCTCCGTGGTCGGCTGCGTCACGACGAGCGAGGCCGCGCGACCCGCGTCCAGCGCCGCGTCGAGGCACGCCCAGGCGGGCTCCGGCACGCGTTCGCCCTGGTCGAGCCGGACGACGCCGCACGAGGACGCCGCGATCGTCGCCGGGGTGGTCGCCGCGGTGGTCGTCCCGGTCGCGGAGGACCGTGGGACGGCCGCGCCCGCGGTCTGCTGGCACGCCGTGAGGGCCGCCACCAGCACGCCGACGACCCCCACGACCGTGGTCGCGCCGCCGAGCACCGCACGCGTCGTCGCCTGCACACCGGCTCCTTCCGCCTACCGGTCTCGTGTGGCGAACCCTGTGGTCCTTGCAGACGCCGCGGCGGCCCGTCGGCGGGCGCCTGCGCCGCTGCTCGGGTCGCCGGACGGCGCGGGCCACCGCAGACTTGCCGCGTGCGCACCATGGGAGTCGAAGAGGAGTACCTGCTGGTCACGCCCGAGGGCGAGCCCGCGGCGCAGTCACCGGCCGTGCTCGGGCTCGCGGCGCGCGAGGTGCCGCGGACCGCCGAGCCGGGCGGCGACGTCGAGAAGGAGTTCAAGAGCGAGCAGGTCGAGACGTCGACCAAGCCGTGCACCGACCTGGGCGAGCTGCTCACCGAGATCCGCCGGGGCCGCGAGCGCGTCGACGACCTCGCACAAGCCGTGGGCGTGCGCATCGCGGCGCTCGGCACCGCGCCGCAGGCCGTCGACCCGACGGTGATCCCGGACAAGCGCGCCGGTCAGATCCGTGCCCGCTTCGGTCTGACCGCGCACGAGCAGCTGACGTGCGGCTGCCACGTGCACGTGTCCATCGCGGACGACGAGGAGGGCGTGCGGATCCTCGACCACCTGCGCCCGTGGACGTCGGTGCTGCTCGCCCTGTCCGCGAACAGCCCGGCGTGGCAGGGCGTGGCGAGCGGCTACGCGAGCTACCGGTCGCAGGTGTGGGGCCGCTGGCCCACGGCGGGCCCGACCGCGCCGTTCGGCGACGCGGCCGGGTACCGCGCGCTCGTCGAGTCGCTCCTGGCGAGCGGCACGATCCTGGACGACGGGATGCTCTACTTCGACGCTCGCCTGTCCCAGCGCTACCCCACGGTCGAGGTGCGCGTCGCGGACGTGTGCCTGGACGCGGCCGACGCCGCGCTGCAGGCCGCGCTCGTGCGTGCGCTCGCGGACACCGCGGTCCGGCGCCCCGTCGACCCGGCACCGCCGCGTGTCGAGGTGCTGCGCACCGCGGCCTGGCGGGCCGCACGGTCGGGCCTCAGCGGCGAGCTGGTCAGCCCGCTGTCGTGGCGACCGGCGCCCGCGGCCGACGTGGTCGACGAGCTCGTCGACCACGTGCGCGACGCACTGGTCGACAACGGCGACCTCGAGGCGGTCGAGCGCCAGCTCACCGAGGTCCGCCGCCGCGGCAACGGCGCGATCGAGCAGATGGCCTGGCGCGCCCGCGGGGACGACGACGCGGCCGTGGTCCGCCGTGCGACCCAGCGCACGCTCGGCGCGCACGCGCTCGTGGGCTGACCCGGCCCGCGTCAGCGGGCGAGATCGGCCAGCGGCACGCCGGGGTCGGCGAGGCGTTCGGGTCGCACGACGGCGCGCGAGCGGATCAGCGCCTGCACGTCGTCGACGACGTCCCACACGTTGACGTTCATGCCGGCGACGACGCGCCCCTGCCGCAGCCAGAACGCGACGAGCTCGCGCGCCGCCTCGTCGCCGCGCACGACGACCTCGTCGTACCCCTGGGAGCCCGGCCACCCCGTGTACTCCATGCCGAGGTCGTACTGGTCGGTGAAGAAGTACGGCAGGCGGTCGTAGGGCTCGTCGACGCCCAGGATCGTCGCTGCGGCGGTGGCACCGTGGTGCAGGGCCGCGTCCCAGTGCTCGACGCGGACGCGCTCGCCGAGGAACGGGTGGTCCACGGCCGCGAGGTCACCCACCGCGAGCACGTGCGGGTCCGACGAGCGCAGCCCGCTGTCGACCTCGATCCCGCCGTCGGCGCCCACCGCGAGACCCGCGTCGCGCGCCAGGCCCGACCGCGGGGTGGCACCGATCCCGACGACGACGAGCGCGGCGTCGAGCCGCGTGCCGTCGGCGAGCTCGACCGCGCCGACCGCGGTGCCGCCGGGCTGTGCGGGCAGCAGCGCGCGCACGTCCACGAGCGTGCGCAGGTCGACGCCGTGCTCGCGGTGCAGGTCAGCGAACGCGTGCGCGAGGCGCTCCCCCAGCACGGCCAGCAGCGGCGCCGGGTCGCGCACCAGCACGGTCACGTCGCACCCCGCGGTGCGCGCCGCCGCCGCGACCTCGAGCCCGATCCAGCCGCCGCCGACCACGACGACGCGCCCGCCCGACCCCGCCACGCGCGCGAGCTGCTCGCGCAACCGGTCGCTGTCCGCCAGGGTGCGCAGCGTCACGACGCCGTCGAGGTCGCCGCCGGGCACGTCGAGGCGGCGCGGCTCCGACCCGGTCGCGAGGACCAGGTGGTCGTAGCCGGTTCGCGTCCCGTCGGAGTCGACGACCTCGCGCGAGCCGCGGTCGATCGCGGTCACCGTGACGGCGAGACGCAGGTCCACGTCGTGCGCCGCGTACCACTCGGGCGCGTGCACGAACGCCTGCTCACGCTCGTCGGACCCGGTGAGGTACCCCTTCGACAGCGGCGGGCGCTCGTAGGGGCGCTCCCGCTCCGCGCCGAGCAGCACGACCGAGCCGTCGAATCCCCGCTCGCGCAGCGCCTCGACCGTCTTCGCGCCGGCCAGCCCGCCGCCCACGACCACCACTCGTCCTGACATCGCCGTCTCCTGTCTGGTGCCGCTCGGAGCCCCAGCCGAGCAGGTCCGGAGCCCGAGGGCAACAGCACCGTCGTGGCGCGCCGCGGGCGAGCGTGTGACGAACTCCAGCGCCCCATGGGCTGCCGACCTGGCCGGTCGCTGGCACATTGGTCCGCATGCTCACCTGGCCCGGACGCCCCTACCCCCTCGGCGCCACCTACGACGGGACCGGCACGAACTTCGCGCTGTTCTCCGAGGTGGCCGAACGCGTCGAGCTGTGCCTGCTCGAACCCGACGGGAGCGAGCGACGCATCGAGCTCGTCGAGGTCGACGCGTTCGTCTGGCACTGCTACCTGCCCGCGGTCCAGCCCGGCCAGCTCTACGGCTACCGCGTGCACGGGCCGTACGACCCGGAGAACGGGCACCGCTGCGACCCGTCCAAGCTCCTGCTCGACCCGTACGCCAAGGCGATCCACGGCCAGGTCGACGGCGACGCGTCGCTGTACTCCTACCGGTTCGACGACCACGAGCAGCGCAACGAGGACGACTCCGCCGCGCACACGATGATCTCGGTGGTCATCAACCCCTACTTCGACTGGGGCTACGACCGCCCGCCGGAGCACGAGTACCACGAGTCGGTGGTCTACGAGGCGCACGTGCGCGGCCTCACGCAGCGCCACCCCGCGGTGCCGGAGGAGCTGCGGGGGACGTATGCCGGCATGGCGCACCCCGCGGTGATCGACCACCTCAAGCAGCTCGGCGTGACCGCGGTCGAGCTCATGCCCGTGCACCAGTTCGTCGACGACCCGTCGCTGCAGGAGAAGGGGCTGTCGAACTACTGGGGCTACAACACGATCGGCTTCTTCGCGCCGCACAACGCGTACTCGGCCTTCCGCCAGCCCGGGCAGCAGGTCCAGGAGTTCAAGGCGATGGTCAAGGAGCTGCACGCGGCGGACATCGAGGTGATCCTCGACGTCGTCTACAACCACACCGCTGAGGGCAACCACCTGGGCCCGACGCTGAGCTTCCGCGGCATCGACAACGCGAACTACTACCGGCTCGTCGACGACGAGAAGGAGCACTACTTCGACACGACCGGCACGGGCAACTCGCTGCTCATGCGCTCGCCGCACGTGCTGCAGCTGATCATGGACTCGCTGCGCTACTGGGTCACCGAGATGCACGTCGACGGCTTCCGGTTCGACCTCGCGGCGACGCTGGCCCGTCAGTTCCACGAGGTCGACCGGCTCTCGGCGTTCTTCGACCTCGTCCACCAGGACCCGGTCGTCTCGCAGGTCAAGCTGATCGCCGAGCCGTGGGACGTGGGCGACGGCGGGTACCAGGTGGGCGGGTTCCCACCGCTGTGGTCCGAGTGGAACGGCCAGTACCGCGACACCGTGCGCGACTTCTGGCGCGGCGAGCCCTCGACGCTCGGCGAGTTCGCGAGCCGGCTGTCGGGCTCGTCGGACCTGTACGAGCACACCGGGCGGCTGCCGATCGCGAGCGTCAACTTCATCACGGCGCACGACGGCTTCACGCTGCGCGACCTCGTGTCCTACAACGAGAAGCACAACGAGGCGAACGGCGAGGACAACCGCGACGGCGAGGGCTGGAACCGCTCGTGGAACTGCGGCGTGGAGGGCCCGACGGACGACTCCGCGATCAACGCCCTGCGCGGCCGTCAGCAGCGCAACTTCCTCGCGACCCTGCTGCTCTCGCAGGGCATCCCGATGCTGGCGCACGGAGACGAGCTGGGACGCACGCAGCAGGGCAACAACAACGTGTACTGCCAGGACAACGAGCTGTCGTGGGTGGACTGGGATCTCGACGACGAGCGCACGGCGCTGCTCGAGTTCGCCCGACGCGTCGTCCGGCTGCGCCGTGAGCACCCGGTGTTCCGTCGCCGCCGGTTCTTCGCGGGTGCGCCCGAGCACGGCGGCGAGTCGGACCTGCACGACATCGAGTGGCTCGCGCCGTCCGGCACGCACATGTCGGACGACGAGTGGAACAACTCGATGGCGCGCTCCGTCATGGTGTTCCTCAACGGCGACGCGATCGCCGAGCCGGACCTGCGCGGCGAGGAGATCGTCGACGACTCGTTCCTCATCCTGTTCAACGGCCAGCCCGACCCGACGTCGTTCACCATCCCGGACAGCGACTACGGCGAGGTGTGGACCGCGGTGCTCGACACCGACTCCCAGGTGGACCCGGGTGACACCGCCGCTCCCGGCGAGGAGCTCGCGCTCGCACGCCACTCGATGGTCGTGCTGACGCGTCCGCCGCTCCAGCAGATCCCGGCGACGTCGGGCTCGGGCGCTGTGGCGGCCGCGGCGCGCGAGGCCGCGAAGGTGGTCCCCGCGCGGGGCACGAAGCGCCGCGCGAGCAAGCGCCCCGCCAGCTCGGGCCGTTCCGCACCGTCGGCCGACGGCGCCGCGGCGGCGAGCGGGACGTCGCAGCCGTCGACCGGTGCCGACGCGTGACGGAGGTCCGTCAGACGCCGTCGCGTCGCCTGCCGGCGGCGGGCCGTCCGGTGCCCGTCTCCACCTACCGCGTCCAGCTCGGCGCCGACCTCACGTTCGACGACGTCGCGCGGCGCGTGCCGTACCTCGCGTCGCTCGGCGTCACGCACGTGTACCTCTCCCCCGTCCTGACCGCGGCCCCGGGCTCCACGCACGGCTACGACGTCGTCGCGCACGACGAGGTCTCACCCGTGCTCGGCGGTCTGCCCGGGCTGCGCCGGCTCGCGTCGGTCGCGCACGAGGCAGGCCTCGGCCTCGTGCTCGACATCGTCCCGAACCACATGGCCGTCCCGACGCCCGTGTGGCACAACTCCGCGCTGTGGTCGGTGCTCGAGGACGGGCCCGACTCGCCCTACGCCGCGTGGTTCGACGTCGACTGGTCGGCGGGCGACGGCGCGGTGCTCATGCCCGTGCTGGGCGACCGGATCGGCGCGGTCGTCGCTCGCGGCGAGCTCGTGCTCGGCGAGGAGGAGGTCCCGGGCCACGGCGCGCGCGTGGTGCTGCGTTACCACGACCACGTCTTCCCGGTCCGCGAGGGCACCGAGCACCTGCCGCTCGTCGAGCTCCTCGAGCGTCAGCACTACCGGCTCCCGCTC
>NZ_LFKW01000143.1:12480-20628 GCF_001040865.1 Cellulomonas sp. A375-1
GGCTCGCGTACTGGCGCGTCGCTGACGAGGAGCTCAACTACCGCCGGTTCTTCGACGTGGGCACGCTCGTCGCGCTGCGCGTCGAGGACCCCGAGGTCTTCGACGCGACGCACCGCCTGGTGCTCGACCTGCTGGCGGACGGCACGATCGACGGCCTGCGGATCGACCACCCCGACGGCCTGGCCGACCCCACGGGCTACCTCGCCCGGCTGCGCGAGGCGAGCGGTGGCGCGTGGGTCGTGGTCGAGAAGATCCTCGAGGGCGACGAGGCGCTGCCGGGCGACTGGGAGACGGCTGGCACCACGGGGTACGACGCGCTGTGGCGCATCCAGCAGACGTTCGTCGACCCGGGTGGCGCCGCGCCGCTGGGTGCCCTCATGCACCGGCTCACCGGCGATGCGTCCGACGACTACGCGCACGTCGTCGAGCAGGCCAAGCGCGAGGTGATCGACGGACCCCTCTACGCCGAGATCTACCGCCTCACCACGCTCGCCGCGAGCATCTGCGCCGACGACCTGCGCCTGCGCGACCACACCTGGCGCGCGCTGCACGAGTGCCTCATCGAGCTCCTCGTCGCGTTCGACCGCTACCGCGCCTACGTCGTGCCGGGCGAGCAGGCGCACCCGGACTCGGTCGCGGCGCTCGAGCACGCGGCCGCGCTCGCCCGGACCCGCATGTCCTCCGAGCGCGCCGCGACCATGGACGTCGTGCTCGACCTGCTCCTGGGCCGCGAGGTGGGCAGCGCGGGCCGGACGCGCGGCCAGCGCCGCGACGAGCTCGTCGTGCGGTTCCAGCAGACGTGCGGCGCCGTGACCGCCAAGGGCGTCGAGGACACGGCCTACTACCGCTGGACGCAGCTCGTCGGGCTGTGCGAGGTCGGCGGCGAGCCGTCGCGGTTCGCGTTCACCCCCTCCGACCTGTCGGCGTGGGCCGCACGTCAGCAGGTCGCCTCGCCGCTGGCGATGACGACGCTGTCGACGCACGACACCAAGCGCGGCGAGGACACACGCAACCGGCTCGGGGTGCTCAGCGAGCTCCCGCAGGAGTGGGCCCGCCTGGTCGGCGAGGTGCGCGCGCTCACCGCCGGGTCGCGCAGCTCGCGCGTCGACGGCCGCACCGAGCAGTGGCTGTGGCAGACGCTCGCCGGGACGTGGACCGCGGCCGGGCCGATCGCCGAGGACCGGCTCGTCGAGTACCTGACGAAGGCCGTGCGCGAGGCCAAGACGCACACGTTCTGGACCGCGCCCGACGAGGGATATGAGACCGCAGTGCTCGACCTCGCCCACCGGGCGCTCGCGCACGACGGCGTCGTCGCGCGGTTCGCGGACTGGGAGCAGCGCACACGCGAGGCCGTGCGTGCCGCGACGCTGGGCACCAAGCTCCTGCAGCTGACCCTGCCGGGGGTCCCGGACGTGTACCAGGGCACCGAGGTGGACGAGCCGACGCTCGTCGACCCCGACAACCGGCGGCCGGTCGACGTCGCACCGCTCGCCGCGCGGCTCGAGCGGCTCGACGACGGCGCCGGTCCGCGGGACCTGTCCGACGAGAAGCTCCTGGTCACGTCGCGCACGCTGCGGCTGCGCCGGGAGCTGCCCGAGGCGTTCGTCGGCCCCGACGCGGGCTACGTCCCGCTCGCGCACTCCTCGGGACACGCCGTGACGTACGCCCGCACGGTGGCCGACGACGCGCGCGTGGTGGTCGTCGCGACGCGCCTGGCCGTGTCGGTGGACCGGCTGGGCGGCTGGGCCGACCACACCGTGGCGGTCCCGGACGGCGCCTGGCGCGACGTGCTCACGGGGCGCGAGGTCACGGGCGGCGTCGTGTCCGTCGGTCCGCTGCTCGAGCGGCTGCCGGTCGCGCTGCTGGTCCGCGAGGGCTGACGTGCGCGCCGAGGTGTGGGCACCGGAGGCCGAGACGGTCGAGCTCGTCGTCGGTCCGGACGCGCGCGAGGTCCGGGCGCTGACGCGCGCCGACGGCGGGTGGTGGCACGACGACCGCGAGCTGCCGCACGGCACGGACTACGCGTTCCGCCTCGACGGCGGTCCCGCCCGGCCTGACCCGCGCAGCGCGTGGCAGCCGGCGGGGGTGCACGGCCCCAGCCGCGTGTTCGACACGGCGGCCTTCGCATGGACCGACGACGGCTGGGCGGGCGTCGACGTGCGCGGTCGCGTGCTCTACGAGCTGCACGTCGGGACCTTCACCCCCGAGGGCACGCTCGACGCCGCGGCGCAGCGGCTCGAGGAGCTCGTCGAGCTCGGCGTCGACGTCGTCGAGCTCCTGCCGATCGCACCGTTCGACGGCGACCGCGGCTGGGGCTACGACGGCGTGGGGCTGTACGCGGTGCACGAGGCGTACGGCGGGCCCGCCGCGCTGCAGCGCTTCGTCGACGCCGCGCACGCCCACGGCCTGGGAGTCTGCCTCGACGTGGTGCACAACCACTTGGGCCCGGTCGGCGCGTACGTGGGCGACTTCGGGCCGTACTGGACCGATGCGCACCACACGCCGTGGGGCGCGGCGATCAACCTCGACCAGCCGGGCTCGCGTGAGGTCCGCGCGTGGATCGTCGGCTCCGCGCTGCGCTGGCTGCGCGACTTCCACGTGGACGCGCTGCGGCTGGACGCGGTGCACGAGCTCAAGGACGAGTCCGTGCCGCACCTGCTCGCCGAGCTGTCCGACGCGGTCGCGACGCTCGCCGACGCGCTCGGGCGGCCCCTGTCCCTGGTCGCGGAGACCGACCTCAACGACCCCGTCTCCCTGGCCCCGACAGCTGACGGCGGCTGGGGCATGACCGCGCAGTGGGCGGACGACGTGCACCACGCGATCCACGCGCTCGTCACGGGCGAGCGGCACGGGTACTACGTGGACTTCGGCACGCCCGCGACGCTGCGGCACGCGCTCACACGCGTGTTCGTACACGACGGCGGTCACTCGACGTTCCGCGGTCGCGCATGGGGACGCCCGGTACCGCCGGGCACGGACGGGCACCGGTTCGTCGTGAGCGTCCAGAACCACGACCAGGTGGGCAACCGCGCGCTCGGCGACCGACCCGCGCAGCGGCTCCCTTCCGGTGCGCTCGCGGGCGAGGCGGCGCTCGTGCTGTTGTCCCCGTTCACGCCGATGCTCTTCATGGGCGAGGAGTGGGGCACGCGCCGGCCGTTCCCGTTCTTCACCTCCTACGCCGAGCCGGACCTCGCCGACGCCGTCCGCGCGGGACGCGCGGCGGAGTTCTCCGGCCACGGCTGGCGCGAGCTCTACGACGGCGAGGTGCAGGTCCCCGACCCGCAGGACCCCGCGACGCGCAACGCGGCGGTGCTGGACCGCGACGAGCGCACGCGCGGCGAGCACGCGGTCCTGCACGACTGGTACCGCACGCTCGTCGCGCTGCGCCGCTCGGTGCCGGACCTCGCCTCGGGCGACCTGTCGGCGACCGACCTGACCTGGGACGGCCCCGAGACGGCCGACGGCCCGTGGCACGGGGTCCTGGTGCTGCACCGTGGACGCGCCCGCGTCGTGGTCAACCTCGACGACGACGAGCGCACGGTCGCGCTGGACCCCACGGTCGAGCCGCACGCCCCGGGCACCCGCCAGCACGGTGAGGGCTCCGCGGGAGCCCCGCTCATGCTCGCGGCCCGGTGGGGTGAGGTGCGGGCCGTCCCGGGCGGTCTCGTCGTCGCGGGCAGGTCCGTCGCCGTGCTGGTGCCCGCAGCGGAGGCCTGAGGGCGCAGCACCTCAGGTCCCGGCCGCCACCTCCTCGAGCACCGAGCGGAACGCGCGCACCGCGGGTGAGGCCAGGCCGGCGAGCCGCTGAGCCGTGAACACCGTGCGCCGCGGGCCGCCCGCGAGGGCGACGAGCCGGCACGTCGTGGCCCGATCGGTCCACACCAGGTCGGGCATGAGGGCGACCGCGTTGCCCGTCTCCACGAGGCGGATCTGTGCCTGCAGATCGGCCGTCTCGTAGCGGACGTCGGGCTCGAAGCCCGCGGCGCGGCAGGTCTGCTCGGCGAAGTGCCGTGACGCCGTCCCCCGGGGCTCCATGACCCACGGCAGGTCGCGCGCGTCGAGCAGCGACCCGACGAGGTGTCCGTCCGGGAGCCGACCGTCGGGCAGCTGGTCGTCGGGCGGCAGCGCGAGGCGGATCGCGTCGGTGGTGAGCTCATGCCTGTCGAGGCCCACCAGCCAGGGCGCCGCATGGGCGGGGTACTGCTCGGCGACGACCATGTCGAACTCGCGCGCCCAGGTCTCGTGCAGCGCCGTCTCGGGCTCGCGCTGCACCATCTCGACCCGGACCTGCGGGTACCGGTGCGCGGTGACGCGCAGCGCGGCGGGCATGAGCGCGAGCGCGGCGGACTGGAACACCGCGACGCGCACGCGGCCGCGCACCTCGGTGAGGGACGCGGCGACCTCGGCCTCCGCGCGCTCGATCGTGTCGAGCAGCTCGCCGGCGGCCGCGACGAGCACCTCGGCCTGCGGCGTGAGCCGCACCCCGCGCCCGGACTTGCGCAGCAGCTCCAGTCCGGTCTCCTTCTCGAGCAGGCTCAGCTGCTGCGACACCGCGGACGGGCTGTAGCTCATCGCCTCCGCGACGGCCGCGAGCGTGCCGCGGATCGCCAGCTCGCGGAGCAGGACGAGGCGACGAAGATCGAGCACGGGAGTCTCCACTCGTCAGCGCTGATGATGATTACTCTGCCAGTTCCTTCACTGTTCGTGACGACTTGCCCGACCGATACTGGCCACGTCCCGCTCGCGCCGAGCCCGGTCGCCTCGCACGAAGGAACACCATGACGGTCCAGCCCACGCCTGCCCTGCCGTCGGACGCGCAGCCCGACGAGCCCGCGCCCGTCCTCCCGTCCGGGGACCGGCTCGACGAGCCCGCGCCGCGGCCCGCGACGACCGACGCCCTCGACCCCGCGCTCGCCCAGGAGGCCGTCGAGCTCGTCGAGCGCTGGCTGCACGAGGCCGCGGGGCACCCGGTCGACCGCTCGGCCGCCCAGCTCGCCGACGCGCTGCGGGACCCGGCCGGCCTCGCGTTCGTCGTCGGGTTCGTCGACGGCGTGATCCGGCCGCACGACGTGCACGTCGCCGCCGCCACGCTGCGCGACCTGTCCCGGCGCGCGCCCGCGTTCCTGTCCCCCGGGCTGCGCGCGCTCGTCCGCCTGGGCGGCGCGCTCGCACCCGTGCTGCCGCACCTCGTCGTCCCCGCGGCCCGCGCGGTGCTGCGCCGACTCGTCGGCCACCTCGTGATCGACGCGACCGACCGCCGCCTGGGCCGTTCGATCGCACGGCTACGCGCCGACGGCGCGCGGCTCAACGTCAACCTGCTGGGCGAGGCCATCCTGGGCCGCCGCGAGGCCGAGCGCCGACTCGCGGGCACGATGCGCCTGCTCGCGCGCGACGACGTCGACTACGTCTCGGTCAAGGTCTCCTCGACCGTCGCGCCGCACAACCCCTGGGCGCACGACGAGACCGTCGCGCACACCGTCGACCAGCTCCGACCGCTGTTCCTGCTCGCGGCGTCGGCCGCGAGCAAGAAGTTCATCAACCTCGACATGGAGGAGTACAAGGACCTCGACGTCACGCTCGAGGTGTTCATGCGCCTGCTCGACGAGCCGGCCCTGCTGCACCTCGAGGCGGGCATCGTGCTCCAGGCCTACCTGCCGGACGCGCTGCACGCCATGCGGCGACTGCAGGGCTGGGCCGCGGCACGTCGCGCGCGCGGCGGCGCCGCGATCAAGGTCCGTCTGGTCAAGGGCGCGAACCTACCCATGGAGCACGTCGAGGCGGAGCTGCACGGCTGGCCCCTGGCGACGTGGCACTCCAAGCGCGAGTCCGACACGCACTACAAGCGCGTGCTCGACTACGCGCTGCACCCGCAGCGCGTCCGCAACGTGCGGCTCGGTGTCGCGGGGCACAACCTGTTCGACGTCGCCTACGCGTGGCTGCTCGCGGGCCGGCGCGGGGTCCGCGACGCCGTCGAGGTCGAGATGCTCCTCGGCATGGCGCAGGGCCAGGCCGAGGTCGTCCGGCGCGAGGTCGGCGGCCTGCTGCTCTACACGCCGGTCGTCGCGCCGCGCGAGTTCGACGTCGCGATCGCCTACCTGATCCGGCGGCTCGAGGAGGGCGCCTCGACCGAGAACTTCATGTCGGCGGTCTTCGAGCTCGACTCCGACCCGCAGCTGTTCGCCCGCGAGCGCGGCCGCTTCCTCGACTCCGTCGCCGCCCTCGGCGAGCAGGTGCCGGACCGTCACCGCACGCCCGAGCGGTACCCGGCCGGCGCGCCGCACCCGGGCCCGGGCAGGTTCGTCAGCACGCCGGACACCGACCCGGCCGTGCCCGAGAACCGCACCTGGGCCCGCGACCTGCTCGCCCGCGTGCCGGGCTCGACGCTGGGCTCCGCGACGATCGACGGGGCCTGGCTGCGCACGTCCAGCGAGGTCGACGCCCAGGTCACGGGCGCCCGCGAAGCCGCAGTGGCGTGGGCCGCGCTGCCGTCCGACGAGCGCGCGCGGGTGCTGCACCGCGCGGGCGAGGTGCTGGACGCGCACCGCGCCGAGCTGCTCGAGGTCATGGCCGCAGAGACCGGCAAGACGATCGACCAGGGCGACCCGGAGGTGTCCGAGGCCGTCGACTTCGCGCACTACTACGCCGAGCTCGCGCGCGACCTCGACCACGTGGACGGGGCTCGGTTCACGCCCGCCCGGCTCACGCTCGTCACTCCCCCGTGGAACTTCCCCGTGGCGATCCCGGCGGGGTCGACCCTGGCCGCGCTCGCCACCGGGTCGGCGGTGCTGCTCAAGCCCGCGGGCCAGTCGCAGCGCTGCGGCGCGGTGCTCGCCGAGCTGCTGTGGGACGCGGGCGTCCCGCGCGACGTGCTGCGGCTGGTCCAGGTCGACGAGGACGCGCTGGGCCGCACGCTCGTGGCGCACACCGGAGTCGACCGGGTGATCCTGACGGGCGCGTACGACACCGCGGCCCTGTTCCGCTCGTTCCGCGCCGACCTGCCGCTGCTCGCCGAGACCAGCGGCAAGAACACGATCATCGTGACTCCCAGCGCGGACCTCGACCTGGCGGTCCGCGACGTCGTGACCTCGGCGTTCGGGCACGCGGGCCAGAAGTGCTCGGCGGCCTCGCTCGTCGTGCTCGTCGGCTCGGTCGCGACGTCGCGCCGTTTCCGCGACCAGCTCCTCGACGCGGCCGCCTCGCTCGTCGTCGGCTACCCGGACGACGCACGCACCCAGATGGGGCCCGTGATCGAGCCGGCCGCGGGCAAGCTCCTGTCCGGGCTGACGGAGCTGGCCCCGGGTGAGCACTGGGCGCTGCAGCCGCGTCGGCTCGACGAGACCGGACGGCTGTGGAGCCCGGGCGTCCGCGTGGGCGTGAAGCGCGGCGCGCCCGCCCACCTGACCGAGTACTTCGGGCCGGTGCTGTCCGTCATGACGGCCGCGGACCTCGACGAGGCGGTCGCGATCGCCAACGACGTCGACTACGGCCTCACGGCGGGCCTGCACTCGCTCGACCCCGACGAGATCGCCACGTGGCTCGCCCGGGTCGAGGCCGGCAACCTGTACGTCAACCGCGGGATCACGGGCGCGATCGTGCGTCGGCAGCCGTTCGGTGGCTGGAAGCGGTCCGCCGTGGGCCCGGGCGCCAAGGCCGGTGGCCCGAGCTACCTCGACGGCCTGGGCACCTGGCGCACCGCGACCGCCACCGAGGGCGCCGACGTCACCGACGAGCGGGTCCGCGCGATCGTGCACGCCGCACGCCAGGAGCTCACGGTCGCCGAGGCGGATGCGGTCGAGCGCGGCGCGCGCAGCGACGCGCTGGCGCTCGCCACGCGGTTCGCCCCCCGGGACGTCACAGGCCTCGTCGCCGAGCGCAACGTGCTGCGGCACCTGCCCTACGGCGATCCGGTGCTCGTGCGGCTCGCGGCGGGCCAGCTCGCGGGTGGTCTGGCGCGCGTGGTCGCCGCCGCGGCCGCGGCCGGCACGCGCGTGGTCGTGTCGAGCGCGAACACCCTCCCGCCGGGCCTCACCGCGGCGATCGGCGCGGCGGCGGTCGAGCTGCACGTGGAGGACGAGGGCGCCTGGCTCGCACGCCTGGCCGGACTCGACGGGGGCCGGGTGCGGCTCGTCGGGGCCCCCCCGGGCTCCG